>NZ_JBBYGR010000051.1:0-47138 GCF_038405005.1 Xanthomonas sp. JL1
CCTTCCTCGGCCAGCAGCCGCTGCACGAAATCCAGGTCGCTCTCGCGGTACTGCACGCAGTAGCTGCGCGGCCGCGCCTGGGCCAGGAACGCGCTCGTCTCCTCGCTCCACTGCCAGCTTGCCATCGGCGCATAGTCGGCGAACACCGCTTCCACGATCTGCACCAGCGTGCGTTCCTGGAATACCCGGCTGTGCCGGCCCTGCGACAACCACCACGTCCACGGCACCAAGCCTACCCGGTAGCGCGCCAGCCCGCCGTCGCTGCCCAGTGCGTACGCGTCGTGGATCAGCCCCGTGCGCGGGCTTTCATCGCCATCGGCCAGCCGGCTGTACAGCGTCGCGCGCCGCCCCAGCCACGCCTCCAGCGGCAAGCCCGCCTGCGTGCTCAGCACGTCCACCCACCACTCAAAACCGCCGCTCAGCCGTTCCGACCCGCTCCAGCGCTCCACCACCTGGACATCCCCGCCAGGCAGCTGCAAGCGGTATAGGCGACCGCTGTCGGACAGCAAGGCCCCCTGAAACATCAATGCATTCAGTGCTTCCATCACAATACCTCTGTCCTCGGGCCATCGCGCCCCGGGCAACATCGTTTCCTGGCCCTGGACGGCGAATTTAACAGACGAATGCTGCGGCGGGCATGACGGTCCCCCGTCTGCGGCACACCCTCAGTTCGGTGCTGCTTGGGCAATCCTGGCGGCTCGGCCGACGTACCGGCATTGCCGCGCCTGTTCTTTCGCGCAGACGCCTTTTGCGCGCAGAGACGGCGTCGCGTTGCACAAACCGACGGTCAGCAGCGACAGCGCGGCGGCGACTGAACACCCGGCCTCTCCATGGTGGATCGCCGTCACGCCGATGCCGTCGACGCGATCGCGCACGCTCTTCATGTACCGATACCGCCGCGAATACGCCGAACAGCAGCAGCGCCACCCACAACGCGCCGACGAAGGCCACGGACGAATAGTTGGCAATACGCGTTCGCATGATCACTCTCCTTGGAAAAATGAAGAAGTCCGCTTCCTTGACACACTTGCGCCGTCTGCATTGTCAGCATTTGCAATTCGAAAACGCCCCGTGGCATCCGTCGGGTCGCGCTGTGGGAATTCCCCCCGGTATACGGCAGCGCAAAGTCGCCGGACGGCACGAACAATAGACCAGGATGGCAGCGTGGTCCACGCGTGCTTGCCGGCCCGGGGATCTTCGATGACAGGGTCAGCGCTGGCACCGGCGCGTCGCTCCTTGCGCAAAGGCAATATAGACCAAGGGTTTGCGCCCACGCCGCCGGCAAGCGGACTCGCCCCCCTCCCCCCCTAGGGACGACGACGTGGCGGCGCCAACCGCATGTGTCACGCCGGAACCGACGGCAGGCCGCTGCACAGCGCGCGCCGCAGGTAGCGCGACAGCTCCATCGCCGCCAGGTTTTTCAGGGAAATCTGACCCGCCGCCCCAATCAAGGCACGCTAGAATCTCCAACGCCCCTTACCGACGAGAACTGCCATGCTGGATCTGGATGCCCTGCTGGCGCCGATTTCCGACCATCAGCCGGCCGGCGAAGACCTGTCTTTCTCCATCGAGTTCGATCGCATCCAGGAAGCCAGACGCTCGGACGATCCGACCCTGGACCAGGGCGAGTGGCAGACCGATATCAAGTATGCGGACTGGTCCAGCGTCGCCCGCCAGTGCGGCGATCTGCTGCAGACGCGTACCAAGGACCTACGCCTGGCCGGCTGGATGACCGAGGCGACCACCCAGATCGACGGCTTCGCCGGGCTGGCGCTGGGTTACCGGCTGATCGCCGGGCTATGCGACCGGTACTGGGACGAGGTGCACCCGCTGGTCGTCGATGGCGACCACGAAGAGCGCATCGGCAACCTGAGCTGGCTGCTGACCAATTCGCTGCATTGGTTGCGCGCGGTGCCGATCGCCTCGGGACCGCAGGGCCGTTTCGGTCTCAACGCTTTCGAGGCCGCGCATACCCGCAGCGCCAATGCCGGATCCGGCGACGACGAAGGCCAGCCCAGCCTGGACCTGCTCGAGGCCGTACGGCGCGATACGCCTCACGATTTCTACCGGCAGTTGGTCGATGCGCTACTCAATTGCGCCGAAGCGCTGCAGTCGCTACAGGCGGCGGTGGACGATCGCCTAGGCATCGACGGACCCAGCTTCAGCGCGGTGCGCGAGCAGGTGGAACACCTGCAGCGCACCGTGGCGCGGTTCGCCCGCGATGCTGGGCTACTGCTGGATGGCGAGGCCGAAGCCGGCCCGCACGACATGCCGGGCATCGGGTTCGGCCCGGCCGCGAACAAGGACGCGCCGTCGGCGCCGCCGCCGGCGCCACGCGAGCCGGGCGGCGCACCGACCACCCGCAAGGAAGCGTTGGCGCAGCTGCGTCAGGTCGCCGAATTCTTCCGGCGTACCGAACCGCACAGCCCCGTCGCCTACTTGGCCGAAAAAGCCGCGCGCTGGGGCGAGATGCCGCTGCACGTGTGGTTGAAGCGGGTTATCAAAGACGGCAGCGTCCTCAACCAGATGGAAGAGATGCTGGACGTCAACCAGAACCTGGAGCAGTAGGTTACGAACCCGCCCCGTCCCCGCGCGTCGCGCGGGACGGCCTCACAGGCGCCTACTGGATCTTGAACTGGATACGCCGGTTGCGCGCACGCCCGTCCGGGCTGGCGTTATCGGCCACCGGTTGGTCGGGGCCCTTGCCCTGCACGTTCATGCGCGCACCGTCGATGCCCTTCTGCACTATGTAGTCCTTCACCGCCTGCGCGCGCGCCTGGCTCAGCGCGAGGTTGCTCTCGCGTTGGCCGACATTGTCGGTGTGGCCGATGATCAGGAAGCGCGCGTCCTTCATCTGCGACATCTTTTCCACCATCTCGTCGAGGATGCGCATGCCCAGCGGCGTCAGCCGCGAGCTGCCACTCTGGAACTCGATGATGCGGTTGCCCAGCGTCTGGTCCAGCACGCCCTGTTCCGAGCCGCCGAGCTTGAGGCTGTTGGTCACCGTGTAGGAGGTGTTGCTGGCCAGGCTAAGGTCACTGGCGACCTGTTGCCGCTGCGCTTCGTTGACTACCTGCCCGCTGATCCGCACCGCCTGGCCGTTGACCTCGAGCTTGCCTGCAGCCACGCGCTTGAGTCCTGGCGACACCATCTTGGCGACGTACTCGCCCCAGTTCGGCGGCGAGGGAATCGACTCGACCTGCACCCGATCGACGATGCGGGCACTGCCGTAGGTGTCACGCAGGTTATTCAGGATGCGGACCTTGGTGGCCTGATCCGGCACCACGCCCTCCACGATCACCGGGCGTTCGCCGACACCGCCCGTGGCAGGCGTGGCGGCAGGCGTGGCGGCAGGCGCGGCGACCTGGGCGGAGGCGGCGAACGCGGTTATCAGGCCACTCAGGGCGAGGGTTCTGGCACTCAGGTGTCGCATATTCATGTCCCCAGGAAAATCTCGCCGAACAACTTGCGGGCCGTCTTCAACGCCAGGTCGTCCCGATCCAGATAGCTGGCTAGCTTGTTGAGGTTGTAATCGCTGTGCATGTAGTCCTCGACCCAATCGGCGTCCTGGACGCGGATCAGGAAATCACCGGCCTCGCGTGGGTCCAGCGCTGCGCGCAGCGCCTGGTGGTCGGCACCGTTGAAGCCGATCAGCATGCGCGGTGCAGCATCGTTGCGGATCAGCACCGCCAGTTCGAAATCGCCGCGCGCAACGAAGCAGGCGACGATGTCCAGCCAGAACGCGGCCAGCAGCGGCCGGTACAGCGCGTCCTGCACCAGCGGAAGCTCCAGCGCCTTGTCCACCGACACGTTGCCGCCGGCGAGGATCGGCTGCAGCAGCAGGCCCAGTGCCGGCAGCAGTTTCTTCAACGACACGTCGGGATGGCCGGCCGTGCGCAGCAAAGCCTCGATCGAGCCGACCGTCTGGATATCGAGGAAGTCGTTGAAGGTGGCGTTGTACGCCGACGCGTCGGTGCTCAGCGTGTAGCGGGTGTCGGCGAGCGCGGTGAGCGCCGGGCCGGCATCGTCCGCGACCATCGCCTGCTTGGCCATCCGCGACAGCCCGGACCAGACCTTGGACATCGCAAGCGGACTGCGGGCGATGAACGACAGCGGCTCGCTGGCCTCCAGACGGACCGCCGACAGCAACGGGAAGCGGCGCTGCGACGCATCGCGACTGGGCTGGAAATGCCCGCACAGCACCATCTTGCTGCGCGAGCCCAGGAACGCGTAGTGGATGTCGGGCGCTTCGTCGTAGAGCCGCTTCCAGTCCGGGTTCTGGCTCAGCAGATCCACGCTCAGACCCGCCCAGCGGTCGAGCCAGCCGAGCAGTTGATGGTTGTCGGCCGCGCGCACGAAATCGCCGCGGGAAGGTACCTTGCCGAAGTAGGAGACGCCTACACTGACTTCGCGACTCATTGGCCACCTTCTTGTGCGGACGCACCCGCCGGAACCGAACCGGGCGGCGCAGCGGCCGCTGGCGCATCGGCACCGACGGTTGTCGGGCTACCGGCCACCGTCGCCGGAAGTTGCAGGCCACGCTGCCAGTCGCCCCCCCCGGTAGCCTTGCCGGCACTCTGCACGATGCGCATCTGCACGCTGATGGACACGCCTTGGTCGCTCCAGGTGAAGCGACGGGTGGCATCGTCCACGGGTTCCTGGGCGGCTGCCTTGATCAAGCGGCCAAGGCCATTGTCGCCAGGCGCATTGAACATCTCGACGCTGCGCCCGTCGCTGGTGACCGCGGTGATCTTGGCACCGGGCACCGCACCGGCGTTCGGCCACTGCATGGTCATCCACTGCGGCGGGGTGTTGCGGTAGCGCAGCGTCTGGCCAGAGATGTCGATGGTGTATTCGATCGCGCCTACCGCCGGCATCGGCAGGAGCTCGAAGATGCTGACGTCCTTGGCCACCGCGCCGGACTGGCCGCTGACCCAGTTGCCGTAGTTGGCCACCAGTTCGCTGGACAAGGTGATGCCGATGCCCGCCCAACGCCGCGATTCGAGCAGGTTGCCGCGCTGGATCACCAAGGTGCCGAGTGCGTCCTTGTTGAACGCGGCGATCGCGCCGCTGGCGCCGAAGATCGCAGCCACGTCGCCGGGGGCGGCATCCACGTCCGTGTTGAGGTTGAACGGATAGCGCTGGCCGATGCCGTTACGGAACGGTTCGTAGACCTGCGCCGCCCACACCCGGTTGATCTCGTTCTCAGTCGGCGGCACCAGCGCGGCGAAGGTCTGGGTCAACGGACGCAGCAACAGCGGACGCATCGCGTCGCGCTGGGTTTCATCCAGCCCGGTCAGCATCTGCTCGTCCACCAGGGTCAGCGCGGCGCTGAGTTCGGAGCCTTCGTTGCTGAAGGTGTCCTGCATCAGCTTGCGCGCGCCGACGCCGATCTGGCCCTGGTTCTTGATCGCGTTCATGCGCGTGCGCAACTTGGCCAACTTGTCGAAGTAGGCATCAATGACCGCCGGCTGGTCCGTGCGCTTGGTCATCAGCCGCGCCAGGCCCTCGAAGGTCTTGCCGATCGGGCCGACCGGCTGCTGCTCAGCTTTGCCGGCTTCGGCCGGATCGCGGCGCAGGATCACCCGCTGGAACCAGGCGACGACCCCGCCGGACGCCTTCTTCGATAAGGCGTCGGCCATCGGGTTGTCCCAGATGGTCTGCTCGTCGATCTTTTCCAGCAGCTTGCGCAACGGCGAGTTGGCCGGATCGCCGATGCGATTCATCCGCGACAGCGCCTGGTCGAAGCCATGGAACGGCGCCACGCTGATCCCCTGGATGAACTTGCGCCACTCCTTGGCGTATTCCTGCTTGTACGCCGTCACCAGTTCGCGCGCGACGTGCTCAGGGCTGCCGGCCAGCGACAGGTCGCTCTGCTCGCTCGTGTCCAGGACCCAGTCGGTGGTGCTGAGCTGCGTATTGGCCGCTTCCTTGATCGCGTCCTTGACGTATTCTTCCCACGCCTCGCGCGAGAACGCCCCGGAAATGGCATAGCTGCCGGTGATCGCGCCGCTGTTGGCTTCCTCGCCGATCAGCGCGTTGACCGTCACCGTGGGGAAGCGCGCCGCCGCGCGCGCCTTGATCTGCGCGAATACGCGTTGCATCGCCGGCTGGCCCTTCATCACCCGGGTCAGCGCCTCGCGGCTGTCGTTGACCAGGGTGACCTTGGTCTGCACCTGCGGCCACTGCGCATCTTCGGCCTGGGCGACGTAGAACGTCATCAGCTTCTCGGCCGCGCGGGTCATCTCCTCGCGGGTCATCTGGCCGCGATTGGCGTCCAGCCAGCCGCGCCAGAACAGGGTCAGCTGCTGCGTCAGGTGCGCGCTCTCCACGTGCTTGCGGTTGCCCAGCATCAGGTAGGTCTTCAGCGCGTTGTAGGCGTCGTTGGTATCGGTCGGCGACGCGTCCTGATACAGCACGCTGTCTTGCTGCGCGGCCTGCTGCGGGCCGGCCGCCTTGCCGAGCCTGTCGCGCTCGCTGACCACTTGCCCCAGGAACGACTCCAGATTGGCGGTGGTCGGCTCAAGCATCACCTGGCGCATGCCGTTGTAGTACTCGGCCAGCAGCTTCTTGCGGATGTTGCCGCCCTGGTACAGGCCCAGCCCGGAGGTGATGCCGCCCTTTTGCTTGTAGCGGTCCAGCTGCTCGAGCCGATCCTGCAACAGCAGCAGCGCGTCGATGCGCGATTGCAAGTCGACCCGGTTGGCCTGCACGCGCACGGCCTGATCCAGATCCTTGGTGGCGTTGTTCACCAGTTGCACGTTGGTGGTGTACGACCAGGTCCACAGACCCAGCGCCAACGCCAGCACGGCGACGCCACCGAGGAAGACACCGTAGCGCAGGCGGTTCTGGTGCGGGCTGGAGTACTGCCGGACGAGCTGTTTGTCGGTGAAGATGACCTTGCGGAACAGGTCTTTCAGGAAGTAAGCGGTCTGTCCCGACGGCACCGCTTCGCCGGATTGCGCACGCGCCTGCAGCGCGAACTGGCGGCTCACCCGCTCGGAGGCGTGGTGCACGGAATGGCCTTCCTGCAACGCGCTGCTGAAGTAGAAACCGCGGAACACCGGCTTGAACTGATAGGGGTTTTCTTCGAACAGCGTGGCGATGAAGGTGCGCAGCGCCGGTTTGATGCCGACGAACTCCAGCGGCAGTGTCAGCAGGCCCGGCGACACCTGACGCCCACGCTGCATCGCCATGTGCGCCAGGCTCATTTCCTTGAGGCCTTCGGCCAGTTCGTCGAAATGAGTGTCGAAGGCGGCCAGCGCATCGGTATTGGCGGTCGGATCGTAGGGCAGGGTCGCACCCCACACGTTCTCGCGCTCGGACGGATCCAGATTGTGGAAGAATTCGGAGAAGCCGGCGATCAGGTCGGCCTTGGTAAACACCACGTACACCGGCGCGAACACTTCCAGGCGCTGGGTGATTTCCTGCACGCGCTGGCGCAGGTTCTTGGCCAGCTCGATCGCGAACTCGGGCTTGCTACCGGACAGTTCGGCGATGCTGGCGGCGATGATGATGCCGTTGATCGGCGCGCGCGGCCGGTGCTTTTTCAGCAGCGCGAGAAAGGTGAGCCATTCCAGGCGGTCTTCGACACTGACCGAATACCGACCGGCGGTATCAAGCACGATACCGGTCATGGTGAAGTACCAATCGCAATTGCGCGTGCCACCGATGCCCTGGATCACGTTGCCGCGATTGTCCTCGAACGGGAACTGCAACCCGGAATTGAGGATCGCGGTGCTCTTGCCAGCCGCAGGATTGCCAATGATCACGTACCACGGCAGTTCGTACAGCGCCGCCTTGCCCTTGAGCACGCCCAGGCGCGAGGACTTGATCGCCTTGACCGCCTCTAACATGCGCGAGCGCAGCGCTTCGGTGTCGGCGCGGTTGGCCGGCTGCGCGGCGGCGACCGCGCGATCGGCTTCGCCTTGCACCATCGCATCCAGGCTGCGCGCAGCGCGGCGCGCGATGATCCGGCGCACGATCCACACCAGCAGCCATATCGTCAGACAGACCACCAGCACCGCCGCCGCCCACAGGCCAATTTCGCGCAAGCCCTCGGTGCCGAAGTAGGCGACTGCGGCGGCGGCGAGCAAGCCGAGAATCATCCAGAGACGGTAATCGCGAAGGTAATACCTGAGATTGCTGAACATCGGGTGCTGTTCCGGTTAGGCGGCGGACGCAGGCAAGGCGCCGACGTCGGTATCTGGCTGGGGGGAAACACGGGGACTGATGAGTGTAGCGATGCGCAGACCTGCCTGATCCACACTCAGCATCAGTGCCGCATGTTGCTCGGCGGCGACATGGGCATGGGCAAGCGCGAGCATCGCCAGCGGTTGCACCGCGGCCAGATCGCCGGTGGCGGTGGCCAGCGGCAGGCACTGCAAGGCGGTATCCAGATCGGGGCAGACCAGCGCGGCAGCGGCGGCGACCTCGGCCGCCAGGACGGCGCGGTGGTCGGCGTCGCTGAGCACCAAGTCCACGTGGGTGGGCGCGAGCGCGGCGCGCTGCAGGGTCTGCGCCGCCAGTTCGCCGCTCAGCCGCGCACTGGCCTTGACGCTGCCGTCCAGCGGCACCCGGGCGCGCTGCAGCGGATGCAGCACCACGTCGCCGGAAGCGCCCGGTCCGCTGGCCAGCAAGACCCCACTGGCGCCCTCGCCAGGTACGCGTCCATCAGGCGAACGGCGCGTCATCAGCCGCCCGCTTTCGAGCATGTGCTCGAGCTGTGTCTGGTCGATCGCCGAATGGCAGGCCATGACCAGCTGCCAGCCATCCACCGGCGACTGCGCGCCGCGCGCCAGGTGTTGCAGCCGCGACCATGCATCGTCGGCACCCGCCATCGGGATCACCTCCACGGCGAAACGTCGCGGATCCAGGCCATGTTCGCTGGCGGACGCCAGCACCCAGTCGCCCACTGCCTTGTGCAGCGAAGCGGGCCAGTCCGCGGGCAACCACAGCTCGATGCGCAGCACGTTCTGCACCTGCGCCTCGACCCGGTGACGCAGCCCGGCCACCACGCGGTCCTGGGGCTCGGACAGCGGCGGCAGCGCCTGCGCAGCCTCCAGCAACAGCGCCTCGGCGACCGGTTCGAGCAGAGCGATGGCACGCTTGTGATGCTCCAACGGGCCTTCGTTGGCGTCGGCGCCCGCTGCGACCGAGGCGAGCATCGCCGCGGTCGCAGCGGGCGCATCCAGTTCCGGCACCTGCACGACGAAGACCGGCAGCCCGTCCCGGTCGCGGAACTGCTTGTGCAACCCAGGCCACGGCAGATTGCCGCGCAGCGCGAGGATGGCTTGCGGTTGCTGGCCCAAGGCCAGGTTCAGCGCACCGGCAAGCACTGCCGGCGCGGCGCCGGCAGTCGGCGCCAGCGCCTCAGGCGCCGAAGACGAACTCACCGCGGCCGCCTTGGAATCGTTGGGTTCGGTGGCCTTGGCCGCAGCGCTGTCGCCGGCGCGCGCCAGCGCGCGCCACCCCATATCGCGCAGCAGCCAGCTGCCGCCCAGCAGGCCGGCTGGCAGGATGCCCAGATACATCAGCATCTGCATGCCGTTGGGCGCGGTGCCGCTGCTGCGCCAATAGAAGATCGAACCGCCCCACGCCACACCGAAAAACGCGGCGGCCGACAACAGGTTCCGAAAAATTCCGGACATTAGCATCCTCGTTCCATGAGTGGATTAGGCATCGACGGGAGCCGAATTACCTCGCGTCGTCATCCGATGCCAGTCGTTCCCTGAGTGGAGATAAGTATACCCCCGCAGGCGGTCTTGTCGCCGTGCCGAGCCACCGGCTTGCCGTCGATCATCACCGTGGCGTCCCCGCTGGCGATCTCGGTCTGACCGTGCACGTTGCACACCACCTTGTCGCCGATACGCGCCACCGGCTTGCCGTCCACATCGGTTTCGGCCGAACCTGTGACCACGCGCCCGCCATGATCGAGCTGATCGCCTACAACAATAAAAGGTCGTGACATAAGTATTGCCTCCATGGTCTTTGTGCCGGGGCCGGTCCGTCGCCGCCATCCCCCCCGTGGGACGCGATCGCCGCCACGCAGGAGAAGATAGCAGGAGTTCAGCCACGGCTCACCCTTGGGCCAATTCAGCGCGCTTGGCGGCGCGGGCGCTGCGGCAGGCGTCCAGCTTCTCCAGATGCACGTAGTCCTTGATACTGCGCCAGCTGCCGCCCCACTCCAGCCCGGCCTGCTGCGCAAGCTCGCCGTAGAGGAAGTAGGCGCGTCTGGTCCACGGATCGCCCATGTCCCACTGCAGCTTGCCGTCGCGCAGCGGCGCGCTGTCCACCGCCAGGCCATACTGGTGGCAGCTCTGCCAAGAGCCGGCGCGGGTGGCACGGCCGCCGCCCATCAACTCGGCCTGGCGCTCCGGGCTGCGATAGCCCTCCACTAGCACCATTTCGTAGCCGTACTGGCGACGCATGACCTCGTAGATCGCGAGCACGCGCTGTTGCAGGTCGGCGTCGATGCTTTCCCAGCGCCGGTCCGCGGTGACGATCTCCGGGCGGGTGCGGCGGATCTCCTCGGTGGTGAATACCTCCGGCGGCGGCGCCAGCGGCGGCACCAAGCGTTCGCCGCGCAGCAGTTGCGCCACCATGCTGCTGGATTCATTCATGTCGTCGGCACGGAAATCCTCCAGCACCACGTTCTGCCGGACCAGCAGGATCACGCTCGGCGGCAACAGCAAGAGCAGCGTCGCGCACAGGATGACCCAGCGATGGCGCCGAAAGAAATCCGTCACCCCGCCGATCCCGCCGCGCACCCCCTCGCCGACTCCGCCAGCGCTGCGGCCCACGCGCTGGCCGACCCGCCCGGCGCCTTGCCGAAGGCCGCGCAGGCGCTCGCCTAACCAGGCCTGCACCCGCTCCAGCGCCTCCGGAAACAACAGCAGCCAGCAGGCGATAGACACCACCAGCAGGAAGATCACCACGCCCGCAACGACGACTGCCACTACATCCTCCTGATTATGCTGATGATTCCTGTGCGGTTGACGGGCCGGCGCCAAGCACTAGAATGAAGATAGACAAATCCCCGGCGCTCGCCGAACAAGGGCTGGATTGCACTTGAATAATGGCCGATTAAATCGACCGAGTCTTCTTTCGGGCCGGGGACAGACCCAGCCACTCGGCTCCGGGCGCATTTTGGCCGATATGGAAGGCCGCGCAACCAGCGCGCCATCCAGCGTCCGTGTCAACAAGGCGCCGCGGACCCACCGCACCCGCTTGGTGCTGATCGCCGTCCTCGGAGTGGCGCTGCTGGGCGCGGCGTTCACGGCGCTGCGCTGGAATGCCGGACGTGCCGAGGCCGACGCCGAGTTCGACGCCTACACCACCGTACCGGCAACCGACACCGTCTCTCCGGCCAATCCCGCAACGGCCGCCGGCACCGGCACCACCGCCACAACACCGGCGCCGGGCGGCGCAATGATCGTAGACGACAACGCCGTCAGCGATCCGACCCACGCCGTCGACGGATTGCCCCGCGCCGCATCCGCCAGCACCACCAGCGCCGCGACTGCGCCAGCCAAGCCGGCTGCGGCCGCCTCGCAGCGCAAACCACGCGCTGCGCCGGCCAGCGGCAAGCACGTACAGGACGACAGCAGCGACCTGCTGGCCACACTGATGGGCATCATCAAGCGCGACGAAAAGCCGACGGCAAAACAAGACTCGATTGATTCGCTGATCGCGAAGATCCAGGCCAATGACAGTAAGAACGCGACCGAGACCGACGCGGCATTCGACGCAATCGGCTCGCGCTCGGCGTCGACCAGCTCCAACGTGCAGAGCCAACTGCGTCAATGTCCCGACGCCAACACGATGGCTGGCCTGGAGTGCCGCAAAAATATCTGCGCAGCGCTCACCGGCAAAGATCCGGCCTGCCCGGCGCACTGACGCGGCGCATCGCAAGCGATTCCTCGCCATTGCGGCCATGGGCGCCACGTCGCTGCACTATCTGGCGCCGCCACGCGAAGTAGTATGGGTCGGGTTGCGCTTGAACACGCGCCGGCCCAGCGCGTCGCGCTCGATGGCGATGGGCGCGTCGTCGTTGATCGTCACCTCGACCACCTGGTCGCGCAGGTCTTAGCGGTACTCCACCGTGTGCCCGACGTCCGCCCGAGTTTGAGTAGCACCTCAGTTTGGAGTCCAATTCCCTATCCCGAGGAGATTGGACGTGAAGAAGCGTTTTTCCGAAGAGCAGATCATCGGCTTCCTGCGCGAAGCCGAGGCCGGCATGCCGATCAAGGATCTCTGCCATCGGCATGGCTTCAGTGAGGCCTCGTACTCCCTGTGGCGCAGCAAGTTCGGCGGCATGCGCGTACACGATGTCAGCGGCGCGATCGTGCATGACAGGCGGCACTTCGAGCGGTTGCTGGATGCGGGTAATACCGCCCGCACGATTCGTGTCGATGGCGCTTATGCCGATCGAGACCCTAAAGCTCGCTTGAAGGAAGAGGGATATCGCGTGGATATCCAGCACAACGGTACACGCGGCAACCCATTGAGCCGGGCGCAGCAGCGTCGCAATCAGCGCATCGCCAAAGATCGGGTGTTTGTCGAGCACGCGTTCGCGCGACTGATGCACCAAGGTGGCAAGTGCCTACGCACGCTCGGCTTGGCACGTGCGAAGGGGGTGATCGGGTTGAAGGTTGCCGGCCATCACCTGCTGCGTCTGGCGCGATTGCAGCAGGCCGGGATGCGGCCGGGATGAATGCCGCAAACCGGAAGAGCGCATCGCGCGTTGCATCGGCAAGCTGAGAGCATGGCCGAACATGGCAGATTGCTGATATTTCGAAAGCTATAGTCAGCGCCATGCATGCGCTGCATCGGCTCCGACCTGGTTCTTCGAGGTGCCCTAAATGGTCAATGCAGCAATCCTGCCGCTGCACCAGTGCGAGTCGGCCGCAAGCTCAGGCAGTCAGTTGTATCCCCAGCGCAGCCGCCGCCACACGCGCCTTCTCGCGCGCAGCATCGATGCTGTCCGCGCGCGCCAGGGTGACACCGACGCGGCGATGACCATCCACGCGGGGTTTACCGAACAGGCGCAATGCGGTGTTCGGATCGCGTAGCGCGTCGGCCACGTTGTCGAACACCGGCACGCCATTGCCGTGCGCCAGCAACGCGCAGGATGCGGAGGGGCCGCTCTGACCGATCACGCCGCCGTCTTCTGCGCCCACCGGCAGGCCAAGAATGGCGCGGGCGTGCAGCGCGAATTCGCTCAGTTCCTGCGAGACCAGCGTGACCAGACCGGTGTCGTGCGGGCGCGGCGACACTTCGCTGAACCACACTTCGTCGCCCTTGACGAACAATTCCACGCCGAACAGGCCCCAGCCGCCGAGATCGTCGGTGATGGCCTTGGCGATCTCCTGCGAGCGGCGCAATGCAGCGGCCGACATCGGCTGCGGCTGCCAGCTTTCGCGATAGTCGCCGTCCTGCTGCCAATGTCCGATGGGATCGCAGTACGAGGTGCCACCGGCATGGCGCACGGTGAGCAAGGTGATTTCGTAATCGAAATCGATAAAGCCTTCGACGATGCAGCGGCCGGCGCCGGCACGCCCTCCGGTCTGCGCGTACTCCCACGCCGCATCGATATCGGCTTCGCTGCGCAAGGTGCTCTGGCCCTTGCCCGAGGACGACATCACCGGCTTGACCACGCATGGCAGGCCCACTGCCGCAATCGCCTCGCGGTAGTCGGCAGCGGTGTCGACGAAGCGATACGGCGAGGTCGGCAGGCCCAGCGTTTCGGCAGCCAGCCGACGGATGCCTTCGCGGTCCATGGTCAGGCGTGCGGCACGCGCAGCGGGGATGACTTTCTGGCCCTGCTCGCGTTCCAGTGCCACCAGTGTTTCGGTATGGATCGCTTCGATCTCCGGCACGATCACATGCGGCCGCTCGCTGGCGATCAGCACGCGCAGCGCTGCGGGGTCGAGCATATCCAGCACGTGCGAGCGATGCGCCACCTGCATCGCCGGCGCATTGGCGTAGCGGTCGGCCGCGATCACTTCCACGCCGAAACGCTGCAGTTCAATCGCCACTTCCTTGCCCAGCTCACCAGAGCCCAGCAGCAGCACGCGGGTGGCGGAAGGCGACAGCGGGGTGCCAAGGGTGGTCATGGGCGCAGTCCAGAACGAAGGGGGGCGCCATTCTAACGGCTGCCAAGGCCGACGCCGGACGAACGACTGCTGCTTGCCTGATATCATATTGATATGGTTTTCCAACTCCACAAGGACTCGCCCTCACGAATAGAGAAGACGATCGGTTCGTTACCCGGCATTCCCGTCGTTCTCGTCGCAGGCGCCGGCCTTGGCGACGCTGCGCGCGATGGCGGCCAGCTATCCGTACGACCAGCACGAGGACGACCAGATCTCGCTGCGCAGTCATCCGGCCGAGATCAGCGAGCAGCTCAAACGCCATCTGGACGAGCGCCTCACTCAGGCAGGCGTGGACGTGATCGAAGCGCGCATCAGCCACCTTGCCTACGCACCGGAAATCGCCCAGGCCATGCTGCAGCGTCAGCAAGCCAATGCCGTGATTGCCGCACGCTCGCGCATCGTTGCTGGCGCCGTGGGCATGGTCGAAATGGCGCTATCGGAACTGCAGAAGAACGGCGTGGTGCAGTTGGACCAAGAGCGCAAGGCGCATATGGTCAGCAACCTGCTCACCGTGTTGTGTTCTGATCGTGGGACCCAACCGGTGGTCAACGCCGGCTCGCTGTATTGAGGCAAATCGATGAATGTCATGGTGCCCCTGGTGGTTGCGCTTTCCGGCGTGCCCGCGCTGGTGATCGCCGCGTCTATCGGCGCGGACGATGACGACCGCGCACGCGGCCTGGGCCTGCGCTGGGCGCTGATCAGCCTAGTGATCCTGGTCGGCGCCGCGTGCCTGTATTTGGCTGGCGACAATCGCGCCGGCATCTATGCGGTGGTGATCGGCATGATCATCGGCGTCAACGTGCTGATCGTGTCGATGGTGATGCACCTGCGCCGGCACGGCAGCGGCAGAGACGGCGAATGAGCGAAAAAAAGGCCTACCCGCTGCGTATCAACGCCGATGTGTTGGCCGCCGTGCAGCGCTGGGCCGACGATGAATTGCGCAGCCTCAATGCACAGATCGCGTACGTGCTGCGGGATGCACTGCGCAAGGCCGGGCGACTGCCGAAGCCGCAGGCTGAGAAAGACTCCGGCCCTTGAATGCGTTCAAGCGTGATTGATGGCGAAAGGGCGACTGCTCCAGTCTCGGTCGAACTCTCCGTGGACGCATGCAAGCGCTCACCGCACTGCGCACTGGCAGCCCTCACCCAGCACCGGCTAAGCTGGGCGGATGCGCAATTGCCCACGTCTGCTCCTCAATACCAGCACGATCGAACTGTGGCCGGCCGATCTGTTGCGCGCGCGCGGCAACGCGGATGCGCGCGTGCTGGCGCAGGCCGATTGGCTATTGCGACGTAAGCGCGATGGGCGCTATCTGGCGGCGCATCTGCCACAAGGCATGATGCCGTTGATCCCGCGGCTGGCACGCGAGCCGGGCCTGGATGACGCGTTGGACCGTCTGCAGACCGCCAGTGGCCGCGCCGGCCAAGTCCTCGACGACGTGCTTGCGATCGACGGATTGCAGCGCCGACTGAGCCAACTGGGACTCGCTGCAAACGACTATGCTGAGCAGACCGGTCTGCAACTGATCGCCGAACCGGTTGCCCTGCAGTTTGGCGGGCGCGATCGCTTCGGTCGTCCGCTGTGGCTCAGTGCCGGCGCTGCGCGTGCATGGCGACAGCTGCGCGCGGCTGCGCTGCGCGCGGACATCGTGCTCGATGCGATCTCCGGCTACCGCAGCCACGACTACCAACTGGGCATCTTCGAGCGCAAGCGCGCGCGCGGGCTCACCCTTGAGCAGATTCTGGCGGTCAACGCCGCGCCAGGTTTCAGCGAACATCACAGCGGCGACGCCCTGGACATCGGCACACCGGGCGAACCGCCGGCCGAGGAATCCTTCGCAACCACGCCTGCATTCGCCTGGTTGCGCAACAACGCGAACGCGTTCGGCTACCGCCTGAGTTATCCACGCGACAACCCGCATGGCATCGTCTACGAGCCGTGGCACTGGCGTTGGTCGGCAGCGTAAGTCGGCGGCACCTCATGCGACGCGACACAACCGACCGTCGCGTCGGCCCCGCGTGCGAGCGCGCTACTCCTGCGAACGCGGTGTCGGCACGTTCGTCGCCACGCTGAAGTCGGCGATTTTCCACAGATAGAACGCGGCGTAGGTGCGGTATGGGCCCCAGCGTTCGCCACGAACGGCCAGCTCCTTGGGGGTGGGCATATGCTCCTGCTTGTCCACGCGCTGCGCACCTTTGCGCACGCCCAGGTCGTCGATGGGCAGCAGATCCGGGCGGCCCAGGCGGAACATCAGCATCATCTCCACCGTCCAGCGGCCGATGCCGCGCACCGGCACCAGCGCGTCGACGATGGCGTTGTCCTCCATGAAAGCGAGCCTGCGTAGCGACGGTATCTCACCTGCGCTTTCGCGCCGCACCAGATCGCGCAGGGCCAGCGCCTTGTTACCGGAAACGCCGCAGGCACGCAGTGCTGCATCGTCGATGCGACCGAGCGTATCGGCATGCAGCCGCTGCGCGCCGATCGCCACTTTCACCCGCGCCACGATGGTCGAAGCCGCCTTGCCGCTGAGCTGCTGAAACAGAATCGCGCGCGCCAGCGCATCCACCGGATCAAACGGTTTGCGCCACCCCGGCTGCGGGGCGATCGCGCCGATGCGCTTCATCCACGCGCCCAACGCGCGGTCACGCCGAGCAAGATGCGCGAACGCAGCCTCCACATCGAATCCGCGGGCGTGGCGCGGCATGCTCAGTGTCTCAAGGCGCCGATGGCCAGCACCACCCAGCCCAGCATCAGGCCACTCCCGCCAATCGGCGCCAGGCTGGTCGGCCAATGCAGCAACGCACCGCCAACCAGGCTACCGGCGAACAGCAAGGTGCCGAGCAATAGCAAGTACAAGCCTACCTGGCCAAGCGCGCGCGTTTCGGTAGCACCCAGCACGGTGAGCACCGCGCCATGGCCAAATGCATACAGCGCCGCCAGTTGCAGTCGCGACTGCACCAGTGCATCAGCCACGCCGTGCGAGGCGTAGGCCGACAGACCGACGGCAGTCGCAGCCAACAGGCCGCCGCAGAACGCCAGCAGCGAAGCGTGTTTCTTACGACGATCGAGCAACGACATGCAGGCAACTTCCATGGCAGCGCCGTAGCGCAAAAAAAACGCGCCGCAGGGCTGCGGCGCGTTTTCGGTCTGGATCAGGTCATCGTGCTGAGACGATTACTTGATGGCCCAATAGACGTCGTACGTGCCGTCCTGTGTGAACGACTTGTCCACACCACCCTTCCAGGCTTCGTACGGACGATCGGTCACATCCATGCCGCTGGTGACAGCCCATGCACGCAGCGAGTTACGCACTGCATCCAGACCGGCCATGTGACCTGCATAGGTCGCAAATGCCGAACGGTGCGCCGGAACGCGCTGGTACTTCACCGGTGCTTCAGAGGGGATGTTGAGCTTCAGCTCGTCGCCCGTTGCAGCCACTGGCGTTGCATCGACCGGTGCAGCGGCAGCAGCGCCGTCCTTCTTGGCGTCGGCCTTGGCGGTGTCTGCCTTGGCGTCGGTCTTCGGAGCGCCACCAGCGCGCTTGCGCACCGGCTGCACGACGTCGAACGCGTACTTGTCGGAGGCAAAGTCAGTGGTCACGATGCGCACCGGACCAGCCGCCTCAAGGCCGTTGGAATCCATGACGCGCTTGATCCACTCCTGGTTGTCCTTGATCGACTTCTTGATCGTCTCATTGTCACGATCGATGTTGCCCGCGGTGACGACCAACAGGTCCTCGGTTGGCACATCGACGATCTTGAGGTCGCTCAACACCGGCTTGCCGTCGAGCTCAGCGCGGTAGTCGAAGTTCGGAACAGTGGCCAGTACGGTCGCAAGCCGCGACAGACCCAGCTTCAGGTCGTCGCCCACGTGGCGACTGACGTACAGGCCGGCATAACGCCCGAACAGGTTCCAGCCGTACTTGACGCTGTAGTCCTGGGTGATCTTGACGTTCTTGTTGTTCTTGCCGGTCGGCACCAGGGTGAAATTGGTGACCTTGTCGTAGCCCTTGGTGGGATCTTCGATCGCGATCTCAACACGCTCGTTCTTGACGCTGTTGGTGATCTCCCAGCTGCCGTTACCGATATAGCCCTCGGTGGAGCTGTATTCGACGCGTGCACCCTTGCCCTCTTCCGGGCCGGCCAGCTTCAGCTGGATCTTCGGGTCACGCAGCACGAGCGGGTTCCAATCCTTGAAACGACGGAAGCTGTTCACTGTGTCGTAAACAATCGTCATTCTGCGGTTGGTCTCAACACTCTCGGACATCTGCCGCTCCGAGGGCAACACCAAGCCCACCACGACAAACAAGCCAGCCACGATCCCCAAGGCGATCAGGAACTCGATAATACGGGTCATTCAGGAGGTCTCCGGGGCCGATCCCACGGCCGGGTTGAGTGAAGCGAAGCCACCATCCTAGCAGGCTTCGAGAAAGATGTTCAGTTGTGCGACGGGTAGCGCGGTCTTACGGTGTCATTCATCGCGCAACACGACGCGTGGGGGATGCGCAATCCCAACCTGCACAAGGGTTTGAGCGATTGCGCGCCGCTATCATGCACATCGCGCGCTGCGGGTGTGTGATGTCGCATTTGCCGTGCGGCATTGCACGGCCCCATAGCGCGGCTTGAACGGGGCGGCGGCGCCCTGAATGCGATTCCCCGCCCTGCCGCCGGCACGCGCACATCGAGGTCAGCGGCGGCGCGCCAACCTCACACCAACTGCAACTCGAACGCCTTCAGCACCGCGCGAGTGCGGTCGCGTACGCCGAGCTTGGAGAGAATGTTGGAGACGTGGTTCTTGATGGTGCCCTCGGCCACGCCCAGCGAGTTGGCGATTTCCTTGTTGGAAAATCCGCTCGCCATCAACCGCAGGATCTCGGTCTCGCGGTCGGTGAGCGGATCGGGCCGATCCAGGCTGACGAACTCGTTGCGCATATGTTCCAGGCCCGACAGCAGGCGCTGGGTCACCGCCGGCTGCACCAGCGAGCCGCCGTCGGCCACGGTACGAATGGCGCCAACCAGCTGTTCCAGCGAGACGTCCTTGAGCAGATAGCCCTTGGCGCCGGCCTTGAGCCCGGCCAGCACCAGCTGGTCGTCGTCGAAGGTGGTCAGGATGATCGTCGGCGGCAGCGTGCCGTTACGCGAGAGCATCTGCAGCGCTTCCAGGCCGGACATCACCGGCATGCGCATGTCCATCAGCACCACGTCCGGCTGGATCTGCGGAATCTGCTCCACCGCCTGCTTGCCGTCGGAGGCCTCGGCCACCACTTCGATCCCGTCGTCCAGCGCCAACAGCGAGCGGATCCCCTGGCGCACCAGGGTTTGATCGTCGACCAGGCACACACGGATCATCACAACACTCCTTGGGTCACGGCCGCAGGCATCAGGGCCGGCGCGCCTGGAACAGCGATGCGCAGGCCGAAGCCGTCACCCCGCCGGGTTTGGATCTCAAGCTTCCCACCATACTGGTTCAGCCGCTCGTGCATGCCGCGCAGCCCGTTGCCGGGGGCGACCGCATCGGCGCCGTGGCCGTCGTCGCGCGCGTCGATCAGCACCGTATCGGCGTCGCGGCGCACCTGAATCCACAAGTTGCGCGCGCCGGCATGGCGCACCGCATTGGTGATGATTTCCTGGGTACAGCGCAGCAACACGTGGGCGCGCTCGGGGTCGTCCAGGGTCAGCGGCTGGGCGATATCCAGATGGATATCCAGCGACGGCACCTGGGTGACCAGCGGGCGCAGCGCCGCTTCCAGGTCGATCGCGCCGCTGTCGCGCAGATGGCTGACCGCCTCGCGCACATCGGTGAGCAACAATTTGGCCAGCGTATGCGCCTGGCGCACATGTTCCTGCGCCTGGCCCTCGGTGATATGGCCGGCCACTTCCAGATTGAGACTGAGCGCGGTGAGGTGATGGCCGAGCAGGTCGTGCAGTTCGCGCGAGATGCGGGTGCGCTCGTTGATGCGTGCGCTTTCGGCCAGCAGCGCGCGGGTGGCGCGCAGCTCGGCGTTGAGCCGGCGCTGTTCTTCGCGCGCATCGGTCTGCTGACGCGCCACCAGGCTGGTGACGAAGATGAACATCGAAAAGCCGCCGTACAGCAACGACTGCATCAGCGCGGCAAACAGGGTGAAGTCCGGGCGCAGGTAGTAGAACACCGGCAGCACCGCCAACTGACTCAGCACCAGCCACAGCACGCCCACGCGCAGCGGCAGCAGCCACGGGATCACCCCGGCCGCCACCATCATCAGGATGCTGCCAAGCCCGGTTCCACTGAGATAGCTCACCGCCAGCGCGCAGATGGTGAGCAGCAGCAGGATCAGCCGGTCGTACCAGTGCGCGTGACCGCCGCTGTTCAAACCGCGGGTCAGCCAGAAGTAGCTGGCACCGAAGCCAATGAAGAACGCCGACATCATCACCGCCTCGGCCACGCTGCGGTGGTCGCCCTCTTCGGCCGGCGGCCAGTACGTATACACCAACGGCATGACGATCATCGCCCAGGTGAACAGGCCGGCGAAGCGCAGGACGCGCGTATGACTGAGATATCCCAACATGTCCGCATCTTAGGCGTAAGCGACCGCGCTGCCCTCTTGCCGGAAGTCATGCATGCGGCAGGTGGACGCGGATGGGCTCAGCGGCTGTGGTAGCAGCAGAGGCGGGAGTGCTGCGCGGCGATGCATACGGATGCATGCCGCGCGCCGGACCGATCGCGTGCGCTGGGTCGCCGCTTCAGGCCCCGCATGTAATAATCCAACGCAGATCCGATTTCGGGTCGACGCGTTACCCCACGGAGCCCCAATGTCGATCGTCATCCGCGATGTGCGCGAGCACGAGCTCGATTCCGTCCTGGCCCTGAACAACAATGCCGGACTGGCGATCCTGCCGCTGGATTCAACCAAACTGCAACGTTTCTACGAGCAGGCCGAATATTTCCGCGTCGCCGAGCGCGACGGCAACCTGGCCGGGTTTCTGGTCGGATTCGGCAGCGGCAGTGCCCACGACAGCAGCAATTTCGCCTGGTTCCGGGACCTTTACCCGGAATTCTTCTACATCGACCGCATTGTGGTCGCCAGCCGCCGCCGCGGCGGCGGTGTCGGTCGCGCGTTATATGCCGATGTGCAGAGCTATACCGAGCTGCGTTACCCGCAGCTGGCCTGCGAGGTGTTCCTGGACCACGGCGCCGATGCGGCCTTGCTGTTCCATGGCAGCTTCGGCTTCCGCGCGGTTGGCCAGAACACCATGGTCGATGTGGAAGTGCGCGCCAGCATGCTGATGAAGGACATGTGCAGCTATCCCTGGATCAAAGAGACCTATGGCGGCAAGTTGCCCGAAGACTTGCCTTGGGTGGGCCGGCCGCGTCATGCCGCCACCGCCAACCCATCGACGCGGAGCTGAAGTAGTGGCAAGTGTGAATGTGGATTTTGAACAGGCCGGCGAACTCAAGATCGGCCAGGTGGGCATCGCCAACCTGCGCGTGCGCACGCTGGACGTGCCGCGGCTGGTGCAGGAAATGCGTGAGCGCGTGACCCGCGCACCCAAGTTGTTCGGCCGTGCCGCGGTGATTCTGGATTTCGGCGGACTGTCGCAGGTGCCGGACCTGGCCACCGCCAAGGCGCTGCTGGACGGCCTGCACGAAGCCGGTGTGCTGCCGGTAGCGCTGGCCTACGGCACCAGCGAGATCGACCTGCTGTCCCAGCAGTTGGGTGTGCCGTTGCTGGCCAAATTCCGCGCCCAGTACGAGTCGGCGGGGGTGAGCCCGCCACCGCCGCCGCCCGCACGTGCCGAACCGGCACCGCCTGCCGCGCGACCGGCCCCGGGCCGGATGCAACGCACCGCGGTGCGTTCGGGCCAGCAGTTGTATGCGGAGAACTGCGACCTGACCGTACTCAGTACGGTCGGTGCCGGGGCCGAGGTCATCGCCGACGGCAGCATCCATATCTACGGTACCCTGCGTGGCCGCGCTCTGGCCGGCGCGCAGGGCAACCCCGACGCGCGCATCTTCTGCCGCGACTTCCACGCCGAACTGGTTGCCATCGCTGGCAACTACAAGGTGCTGGACGATGTTCCCATGGACCTGCGTGGCAAGGCCGTCCAGGTCTGGCTGGAGCAGGATCAGATCAAGATCGCTGCGCTTGATTGACGCGGCCCAACCACAGAAATATTCGGAGAAATCCTTTGGCTGAAATCATCGTAGTCACCTCCGGCAAGGGCGGCGTCGGCAAGACCACCACCAGCGCAAGCCTGGCCTGCGGGCTGGCAAAGCGCGGCAAGAAAGTTGCGGTCATCGACTTCGACGTCGGCCTGCGCAACCTGGACCTGATCATGGGCTGCGAGCGGCGCGTGGTGTACGACTTCGTCAATGTCGTGCACGGCGAAGCAACCCTCAAGCAGTCGCTGATCAAGGACAAGCGGTTCGACAACCTGTACGTGCTGGCGGCCTCGCA
This sequence comes from Xanthomonas sp. JL1, assembly GCF_038405005.1. NCBI lineage: Bacteria > Pseudomonadati > Pseudomonadota > Gammaproteobacteria > Lysobacterales > Lysobacteraceae > Xanthomonas > Xanthomonas sp. JL1. Next base: position 22,591 of record NZ_JBBYGR010000051.1, read on the forward strand.
GACCCGCGACAAGGACGCGCTGACCCAGGAAGGCGTGGAAAAGGTGCTCAAGGACCTGGCTGCCGACGGCTTCGACTACATCGTCTGCGATTCGCCGGCCGGTATCGAAAAAGGCGCGTTCCTGGCGATGTATTTCGCCGACCGCGCGGTGGTGGTGGTGAACCCGGAAGTGTCGTCGGTGCGCGACTCCGATCGCATCATCGGCCTGCTCGATTCCAAGACCCGCAAGGCCGAGGAAGGCAAGGCCGTGCCGGCGTTCCTGCTACTGACCCGCTACAGCCCGGGCCGCGTGGAAGGCGGCGAGATGCTCAGCATCACCGACGTGGAAGAAGTGCTGGGCCTGAAGGCGATCGGCGTCATTCCCGAATCCGGCGACGTGCTCAACGCCTCCAACAAGGGCGAGCCGGTGATCCTGGATGCCGAATCCCCGGCCGGCCAGGCGTATGACGACGCAGTCGCCCGCATCATGGGCGAGGAGCGCCCGATGCGATTCACATCCGTGGAGAAGAAAGGCTTCTTCAGCAAGCTGTTCGGAGGCTAAGCATGGGCCTGCTCGATTTTCTCAAGAGCAAGAAGAACACCGCCGAGACTGCCAAGAACCGCCTGCAGATCATCATTGCGCAGGAGCGCAACCACCGCGGCGGGCCGGACTATCTGCCGCTGATGCAGCGCGAATTGCTGGAAGTGATCAAGAAGTACGTCAACATCGATGCAGATGCGGTCCGTGTGGATCTGGTCAAGGATGGCGAACACGACGTGCTGGATATCTCGGTCGCCTTGCCGGAAGACGGCGACAAGTAAGCGCCAACAACGGCACCGCGTTCGCACGGTGCCGTTGTTGCCTGTGACCCGACCGCGAGCGATTGTGTGTGACCACCGCCCCTAGTGCTACACCCACTTCTAGCGATGTTCTGTGCGTGGCCGATATCGGCCTGGACGCACCTGCTGCCCTGCTCGCGCGCTATGGCTTGCGCCTGCGTCGTGTGGACGCTGGCGCAGCGATTCCCGGCAGTTTCTGGGGCGAACCGGAAGCCGGCATCATCGGCTGCGATGTGTATGTGCGCGACGACACGCCGGTGCATTCGCTCCTGCACGAAGCAGGACATCTAATCGTGCTGCCCCCGGAAAAACGCGCCGCGGTGCATACGGACGCCACCGATTCGGTGGATGAAGAAGACGCGACCTGTTACCTGCAGATCCTGCTGGCCCAGCAGTTGCCCGGCGTGGGCAGCGCGCGCCTGATGGCCGACATGGACAGCTGGGGCTATACGTATCGACTGGGCTCCACGCGCGCCTGGTTCGAGCAGGACGCGGAGAATGCGCGCAGCTGGCTGGACGCACGCGGCTTGTTGCCTGCGTGATCCTGCGCTGAGCGTTTGAGCGGCAACCGAACCGTGGCGGGCAGTCGTCAGGCATGCGTGGATGAAGCGCGCAAGAATCCTGGTGGACGCGTGCTACATGCAGCACCAAGCCCGCGGCCAGGCAGCGAGCGCAGTTGGTTCATCGACGCTTTTAGCGAGCCGTGGCAGTAGCGCCGGACATATCCAGCGTCGCCACCGTGCCCTGCCCTGCGTTGGAATCCAGTTGCAGATGCCAGCCCAGGTGTTCGCATAACCGCCCGATCAATTCCAGCCCGATGCCACTGCCCTGGCGTGCGTTGCCGCGTGCCAGACGCATGTAGATGGCGCTGATCTCTTCCGGCGTCATGCCGTGGCCCGGGTCAGCGATGCGGACGACACCGGGCGCCGATAGCGAGATGCGGATGATGCCGCGATCACTGTTTTCGATGGCGTTGCGCAGCAGGTTACCGATGGCGGTCTGCACGATGGCGACCGGCGCGACCAAGCTGCACGGCGGCAGCGGCTCCTCCAGGACCAGTTGCAGATCCTTGTCGGCGCACAGATGCGTGTGGTCGGCCACGATATCCGGCAGCAGTTTGTCCAGCCGCAACGAATCGCCGCTGCGCACGAGCCGGCCCGGGTCCTTGGCCAGCACCAGCAGCAAGGTGATCAACTGTTCGACCGAGGCACTGGTCTGCGCGATGCGCTGCAGTTGATGGCGTACCGCCGGCGGCGTGCCGGGTTGATCCAGCGCCAACTCCACCGCATTGCCGATCACTGCGATGGGCGTGCGCAATTCGTGGCTGGCGCTGTCGATGAAGGCGCGTTCGCGGTCCACGAACTGGCTGTTGCGCTCAAGATAATCGTTGAGCGCATCGGCAATCACGTACAGCTCGGCACTGCCTTGCGCCCCGACCGCAATCTGCTGCGCGCGCTGCTCCGGACGCAAGCCGCCGATATCGCGCGCCAGTTCAACCAGCGGGCGCACCAGCCGAGCCATCGCATAAGTGCCCATCAGCAAGGTGATGCCGATCAACGCGATGCCCGCGGCCAGCATCCAGCGGGTCAGGAATTTTTCCAGCGCTTCGAAATCGGTGATGTCCAGCACCAGCGCCAGGCGGCCGGCATGCGCGGTGTCGCGCACCATCACTGCACTCTGGCGGCCGGCGATTTCCAGGCCGTCGTGCAAGCCCGGAGGCAGGGTGCGCAAGACCGGTGGTGCGCGCGCGACGTCGTCGATGTGATACAGCCGCAAGGTGTCCGAGTCCTGCCAGTGGTAATCCGGGTTCTGCACGCTGCGCTCGAGAATGCTGTCGAGCTCGGAATTCAGCAACGAGCGCCACACGCCGTGTTCGGCGCGTTCGTGCAGGTACTGCGCAGTGCCGAACACCGCCAGCGTCATCAACAGCGTGTAGCCGAACAACCACACCAGCACGCGGAGACCCAAGGGGCGCTGTTTAGACATCGCTGCTGTCGCCCGCGCCAGGCGCCTCGGCCGCATACAGCTGCGCCAGCCGGTAGCCGAGTCGCGGCAAGGTGTGGATCAGTTTTTCTGCGAACGGGCCGTCCACGCTGCGGCGTAGCTCGTAGATATGCGAGCGCAGCATGTCGCCGTCGGGCGGGTCGTCGTCCCACAGCGACTGCTCCAGGCGTTGCCGCGTCACCGCCGCCGGGCTGGCCTGCATCAGCACTTCGAGCAACTTGCGGCACGCCGGATACAGATGCAGCACCTGGCCGGCGCGGGTGGCCTCCAGGGTGGCCAGGTCCAGCCGCAGGTCGGCCACTTGCAGCAGCTTGCCGCGACGACGGCCATGCGCGCGGGCCAGCAAGGCTTCGATACGCACTTCCAGCTCGGGCAGTGCAAAGGGTTTGGTCAGGTAGTCGTCGGCGCCGGCGCGGAAGCCGGCGATCTTGTCCGGCAGTTCGTCGCGCGCGGTGAGCATGATCACCGGCAGCTCGGATTGGTGCTGTTCGCGCAGCCGGCGCAGCACTTCCGGCCCATCCATGCGCGGCATCATCCAGTCAAGGATCAGGGCGTCGTAGTGGTGGGTGGTGGCCAGGTGCAGGCCGGTGATGCCGTCGGGCGCAGCGTCCAGGGTATACCCGCGCGCTTCGAAGTAGTCGAACAGGTTGGCAACCATATTGCGGTTGTCTTCAATGACCAGCAGCCGCATGAGCGGGGTTCCGGGGCGGCCCAGCAGGCACGGTGTGCGCATCCTAACCGAGGCCAACCAAACACGGCCGGTATCGCCGGTACGGCCTTCCCATCGGTTGCGCTCGAATCCCCCGCGCAACTGCGATGCCTGCGCTGCCACCCTGCATGCGGCGCGCTCTGCTTCGACAAATTTCCGACCCACTTGCAAGATAGTGTGTTCCCGCATTTACTCAGGGCGTGCGCGTGTCGCCTGCCATCGCTGCCTCGCCATCCCGCCAGCGCGCGCTGCTGGCGGCAGTGCTGTTGATCGTTGTCAGCCTGCTGGCCGGTCTGGGCATGCGCCAGCCCAACCCGCCGGACGAACCGCGCTTCGTGCTGGCTGCACGCGCCATGGTCCAGACCGGTCAGTGGCTGTTGCCGCACCGTGGCAGCGAGTTGTACGCCGAAAAACCACCGGTGTTCATGTGGTTGCAGGCAGCGACCTACGCGGCGATACCGCACTGGCCGGTGGCCTTCCTGCTGCCGTCGCTGCTGGCCGCGCTGGCCACGTTGTGGCTGACCTGGGATATCGCGCGCCGGCTGTGGAATCGGCGCGTGGCGGCCTATGCAGTGCTGGCCTTGTTCACCGTGCTGCAGTTCGGCCTGATGGCCAAGCGTGCGCAGATCGACATGGTGCTGGTGGCACTGACCACCCTGTCGTTGTGGGGAATGTTGCGCCACCTGCTGCGCGGGCCGGACTGGCGCGCATGGACGCTGGGCCTGTTTGCCGCCGGTGTCGGCACGGTGACCAAGGGCGTCGGCTTTCTGCCGCTGCTGCTGTTGCTGCCGTGGATGGCGCTGCGACGCACACATGTGAGCGTGTTGCCGGCGCGTGCGCAGGCAGGACGTAGCTGGTTGCTGGTGCTGCCGGCCTTCGTGGCGGGCACTGCAGTGTGGTTGGGTCCGCTGTGCATTGCGCTGCTGCACAGCGACGACCCGCAGTTGCACGCCTATGCACACGAACTGTTGTTCAAGCAGACCGGTACGCGCTACGCGCATGCCTGGCATCACGTCAAACCGTTCTGGTACTACCTGCAGGTGATCGCCACGTTGTGGCTGCCAGGCTGCCTGTTGTTGCCGTGCTTGCTGCCAGCCTGGTGGCGGCGACTACGGCGCGGCGACCCACGCTATGTGCTGCTGCTGGCCTGGAGCGTGTTGGTGCTGCTGTTCTTCAGCGCCAGCCCGGGCAAGCGCGAGGTTTACATCTTCCCGATGCTGCCGGCGCTGTGCATTGCCGCGGCGCCCTTGCTGGCCGGGCTGTTGCGCCAGCGCGGCGTGCGGATGCTGCTGACCGGGTATGTGCTGCTGCTTGCCGTCGCTGGCCTGGTGCTGGGCGGCGGCATTGCGCTGCATCTGCACTGGGCCGAAAACACCGCAGTCAAGCGCGGCATGGAGCTCGCCTCGCTGCAGTGGGTTGGCTTCTGGTTGATCGGCCTGGGCGTGGTCGGCGTGGCCGCGACGACATGGTCGCGTGGCAGACGCGCGGGGATCGCGTTGGTGGTGATGACCACCGCGCTGTGGACGGTGTACGGCCTGGGTCTAATGCCGGCGCTGGATCCGTATAGCTCGTCCGCACGGTTGATGCAGCGCGTGGGCCAGCGCATCGGCCCGGACGCAGAGCTGGGCATGCTGGCCTGGCGCGAACAGAACCTGCTGCAGGCCGATCGCCCGGTGACCGACTTCGGCTTCAAGGCGAGCTGGGAGGAGCAATGGACCAAGGCCGGCCCATGGCTCGCGCAATCGCCGCACACCCGCTGGCTGTTCGTGCTCAAGCAGGCGGTACCGGCATGCATCGATCCGGCGCAACGCATCGCGATCGGCGAGTCCAATCGCAATCAATGGGAATTGCTGCCGGGCACGGCATGGCATGCCGGTTGCATCTCCACTGCGTCCGACGCCGAACCAACCGGTAGCGAAGGCGATGCTGACTGAACGCTTGTTGTAAGATTAACGGCCGAGCAACTCCGGTCCGACCGCTTTCCGACATCCGGGTTTCGAAGATGTCGTACATTGACACAGGCCGACATCTCGATGACAACGCTTCCCAGCCACGTGCCAACCGTGGCGCATACCGCCAGCGGTCTGGAGGCGCACTTCTTTGTGCGCCATCTGTGGCTGCCGCTGGCCTGCGTGCTGCTGGCGAGTGCACTGTTGATGGGCGCCGGTGGCGACCAATGGATTGCCGATGTGCTGTATCGGGTGGAAGGCGGCCACTGGCTGCTCAAGGACCATTGGTTCACCAGTGGCGTGATCCACCGCGTTGGTAAATGGTTGAGCACGGCTGCCGGCGTCGGCGTGCTGGTCCTGGCCATTGTCGCCTGGTGCAGGCCACGCCTGAAGGTGCTGCGCTGGCCGCTGACCTACCTGGCCGCATCGGTCGCACTGTCGACCTCGCTGGTGTCGATGCTCAAGTCGTGGACGGCGATGGATTGCCCGTGGGACCTGAGCCGCTACGGCGGTACGCAAGCGATGATCGGTCTGTTTGAATCGCGTCACGGTATTGCCGCCTCCGGTTGCTTTCCCGCCGGTCATGCCAGTGCCGGCTATGCGTGGGTGGCGCTGTATTTTTGCGCGCTCGCGCTCCGTCCTGCATGGCGGTTTGCAGGTTTGTTCATAGGGTTGGCCGCAGGTCTCATTTTCGGTGTTGCACAACAACTGCGCGGCGCGCATTTTCTCTCGCACGACCTGTGGTCGTTGGCAGTGTGTTGGGTGAGCGCACTTGCACTGTACTGCGTGATGCTGCAACGGCCGCGTCGCGTACTTGGCTTGATGTTGCTAACGGGGAACGCAGCATGAGTACCTGGTTACCGGAACCGCGCAGGCGCAGTGGCCTGCGGGCGCTGACGTGGAGTACGCGGCCGACAGTGTCGACCGAAGCGCTGGTACTGCTGTCGAGTTTATTTTTTGCATTCGTCTGCAATCAGCTCTTCTGGCGCACGGCCATGGCCACGCATCCGGGCAGCATTGGATTTGGCATCTCGTTGATGGCGTTGCTGGTGGCCGTGCATGCGCTGCTGTTGGGCATCGTGGTGTGGCGCTGGAATGCAAAGCCGCTGCTGACGCTGTTGCTGTTTACCACCGCCCTGGCCGCGCACTACATGGACAGCTACAACGTCTATCTGGATGCGGACATGCTGCGCAACGTGCTGCATACCGATCACAAGGAATCGCGTGAGCTGCTCACGCCGGGCCTGATCCTGCCGCTGCTGTGCTACTTCCTGATCCCGAGCGCGCTGCTATGGCGCACGCGTCTGCGCGCGCGCAGCGTGGGCAAGGCGTTCCTAGTGCGGGCAGGTTTTCTGCTGGTCGTGGCGCTGGTAGGTGCTGCGGGCACCATGCTGTCATCGCAGGATATTTCCGCATTGATGCGCAACCATCGCGAAGTGCGCTACCTGGCCACGCCGATCAATTACATCGTGGCACTGCGGCAGAATCTCAAATCCGATTCGCCGATGAAGCGCGCGCCCAAGCAGCCGATCGAACACGACGCCACGGCCACTCCGCGTGCGCCGGGCAGCCGCCCGCGTCTGTTGCTGGTGGTGCTGGGTGAAACCGCACGCGCGCAGAACTGGGGCCTCAACGGCTATGCCCGCCAGACCACGCCGGAGCTGGCGCAGACCGGGGTGATCAACTTCCCGGACATGCATTCGTGCGGCACCAGCACCGAGGTCTCGGTGCCCTGCATGTTCTCGCCGTACGGGCGTCGCGATTACAACGAGGACATGATTCGCAGCCATCAGTCGTTCCTGCACGTGCTGGAACACGCCGGTATTTCGACGCTATGGCGCGACAACCAGTCCGGCTGCAAGGGCGTGTGCGACGGGTTGGAGCTCCAGACGCTGGACGATGCGACCACACCGGGTCTGTGCGCCGATGGCCGCTGCATGGACGAGATTTTGCTGAGCGACCTGGCCGCGCAGGTGCGCGCCAAGCCTGGCGACCGCGTGGTGGTGCTGCATCAACTGGGTAGCCACGGGCCGAGTTACTTCGAACGTTACCCGGCGCAGTTCGAACGCTTCAAGCCCGTCTGCAAGACCGCAGATCTGGGCAGCTGCAGCCGCCAGGACATCGTCAACGCCTACGACAATTCGCTCCTGTACACCGACCATTTCCTCAATCAGGCCATCTACACCCTGCGCGGTCTGCAGGACTACGACACAGCGATGATCTATCTCTCCGATCACGGCGAATCGCTCGGCGAAAAAGGCCTGTATCTGCATGGCGTGCCGTATGCCATTGCGCCCAAGGAGCAGACCCATGTGCCGATGGTGATGTGGTTCTCGCCGGAGTTCGCGCGCGATCGCGGCCTGGATGAAGCCTGCCTGCGCCATCGTGCAGGGCAATACACCGATCAGGACGCGCTGTTCTCGTCGGTACTGGGGTTGATGCAGGTCAAGACCAGCGTCTACGCGTCCGAGCGCGATCTGTTCGCCAAGTGCACAGGCACGACGACGCTGCGCTGATCGGCAGCGCCTGCAGCTAGACCGCCACAGTGGATGCGTGGCGGGTGCTGCCCCTTGCCCTGAAACCCGGTGCGCTCTAGCCTTCGCCGGACTTCACTGCAAGGACCACCCGTGAATCCTCGTTTGCTGTTGCTGGCGTTGGCTGTGGCTGTCGGCACCCTGAGCTTGTCGGCCTGCCGCCGGGATGCGGCACCGCCGGCCAAACCCGTCGCGACCAAGACCGCGCCGGCGGAGAGCGCCGACCAGTTCGTTGCGCGCATCAGCGCCCAATACAAGGCGGCCTATCCGGAAACCACCGCCGCGCAGTGGCTGTCGTCGACCTATATCAACGGCGATTCGCAATTGCTCGCGGCCAAGGCCAACGAGCGCTCGCTGGCGCAGCTGGATCGCTGGATCGAACAATCCAAGCAGTACGCCGGCACACCGATGTCAGCCGACAGCGCGCGCGCGCTGCAGTTGCTGAAATTGATGAGCGCCCTGCCCGCACCGCGCGATGCGGCCAAACTCGCCGAACTCACCCGCATCGCCGCCAAGATGGAAGGCGACTACGGCGCCGGCAGTTACTGCGTGGGCGAAGGCGAACAGCGCCGCTGCCGCCAGCTCGGCGAACTGGAACAAGTATTGGCCAGCAGCCGCGACTACAACGAACAACTCGACGCCTGGCAGGGCTGGCACAGCACCGCACGGCCGATGCGCAAGGATTACCAACGCTTCGTCGAGCTCGCCAACGAAGGCGCGCGCGGATTCGGCTTCGCCGACGTCGGGGTGTTGTGGCGCAGTGGCTACGACATGCCGCCGGCGCAACTGGCCAGCGAAACCGACCGCCTGTGGGAACAGGTCAAAACGCTGTACGTGCAGTTGCAGTGCTATGCGCGCGGCAAACTCGATACGCAATACGGCAAGGACAAGGGCGAGGTGCCTGGCGGTCTGCTGCCTGCACATCTGATGGGCAATATGTGGCAGCAGGACTGGAGCAATCTGTGGGATCTGCTGCAGCCCTACCCCGGGGCCGGCGATCTGGACATTACCTCCGCGCTGGAAAAACAGTACCAGGGCAACCTCACCGCAGTGCTGGCACGCAACACCGGTGGCGTTGGTGGCGCGACCGCACGCTTCAACGCCGAGCACGAAGCGCAGCTGCGCACCGCCAAGCAGATGACCGAGCGCGCGCAGGAGTTCTACACATCGCTGGGCATGCCCAAGCTGCCGGACACCTATTGGCAGCGCTCGCAGTTCATCAAGCCGCTGGACCGCGATGTGGTGTGCCACGCCAGCGCCTGGGATATGAACATGGGTGGCGAGGCGAACCAGAACATCGGCGCGGACGTGCGCACCAAGATGTGCATCCAACCGACCGAAGAAGACTTCACCACCATCTACCACGAGCTCGGCCACCTCTATTACGACCTGGCCTACAAGCCCTTGCCGCCGCTGTTTCAGAACGGCGCCAACGATGGGTTTCACGAGGCGATCGGCGACACCATCGTGCTGGCGATGACGCCCAAGTACCTGCAGTCGATCGGCATGGTGGGCGAGCAACGGACCGGCCGCGAGGCGTTGATCAATTGGCAGATGCGCATGGCGCTGAGCAAGGTGGCGTTCCTGCCGTTCGGTTTGATGATCGACCGCTGGCGCTGGGGCGTGTTCGATGGCTCCATCACGCCCGAGCATTACAACCAGGCCTGGTGGGAACTGAAAGCAAAGTACCAGGGCGTGGCGCCGGTGAGCGCGCGCGGCGAAGACTTCTTCGACCCTGGCGCCAAGTACCACGTGCCGGGCAACACGCCGTACACGCGCTATTTTCTGGCGCATATCCTGCAATTCCAGTTCTACAAAAGCCTGTGCCAGGCCGCTGGCCATCAGGGCCCGCTTTACGAATGCAGCTTCTACGGCAACAAGGATGCCGGGCAGAAGTTCTGGTCGATGCTGCAACGTGGTTCCAGCCAACCCTGGCAAACCACACTGAAGGAACTCACCGGCAACGACAAACTCGATGCCGGCCCGATGCTGGAATATTTCGCGCCAATGAGCGAATGGCTGAAGCAGCAGAATCAGGGGCAGATGTGTGGGTGGCAGGCAGCGGCTGCCGCTCCAGCTAGCACGACAACTGCGCCTGCTGCGCCGCGCTGACACACGGTGCTCACCGTTATGTCACTGCCGGCTCGCGCAACAACATAACCTGTTGTCGCTCAACGCACTTCTGCAACAAGCTCAATTGAGCTTGGCGCCCCCCTGCAACCGTTCGCTCAATTTGGTCTTGAATTGCTCGAACTCCATGCCGTCGGCACGGGCTTCGGCGTGGGCGGCGTCCTTGAGGGCGTCCGAGTAAGTCAGCCGCACCGGCGTGCCCTGGCGCTCGTGCAACTCGGCGGCGCGCATGATCAGCGCAAGCACCTGGGCGGCGCTGGTGCTTTCGCCGGCAATGCGGCCATCCATGCCCAGCACCCATTCGCCGTCGCGGCGGACGATGCCAGCCAATAGCGTACGTTGCTGGTCGCGGAGTTCGGCATGCGGTTCGATCGGAGAGACCGGCGCGGGATTGGCAGCGGCTTGGTTGCGCTGGCGCTCGGCGGCGCGCTTGCGGGCATCACGGCGCAACTTGGAATCGGTGGACATGCAGGCTCCTGTGAGGTCAGAGGTGGTCGGCCGGCTCCAAAGGCACTGCCTTGGTGGCCTGGCGGTGCCGTAACCGGCGGCCGCTGCGGCGTTCCCAACGCAAGAATAGCCAGCCAAGCAAGAAAAAACCGGTCATGCCGATCGCCAGGTCCCGTGGGTGTTCACTCAGCAGCGGCGACAGCACCCCGGCCACCACCGTATTGGTCATCAACTGGGTGAAGGCCTGCAGCAAGGAGGCCAGGCCGCGCTGCTGCGGGTACATGTCCGCCAGCGCCAGGATCGGGAAGATCAGCGCCATGCCGAGGCCCGTCAGGAAGATCGCCAGCACTGCCCACGGCAAGGCGATCTGCGCTACAGCAAAGGTGTAGGCCAGATCGACCAGCGCCGCCACCCCGCAGCAGATGGAGCCGATGCGGATCTGCCGCATCGGCTCCATGCACCCGGACAAGAACGCACCCAGGGTCATGCCGCCGATGGCAGGAATGCATCGCCAGGCGAAGTCGCCTTCGCCCAGCTTCAGATGCTGCATGAATGGTTGCGACCAGCAGCACCAGGCCGAACACCACCAGAAAACGGAAGATCAACGGCCAGCCGGCGCCACTGAGCAGGATCCAGCCGCCGATGATCGGCGCGATGGCTGGTGCAATGCCGAAAATCATCGACACATGGCGCATCAGCCGCTGCGCATCCGGTCCATTGAACAGGTCGCGGATCATCGCCCGCCCGACGATCATACCCACGCCAGCCGACAGGCCCTGCAGCGCGCGGAACGCCAGCAACCTGGGCAAGTCTTGCGACAGCGCACACCCGATCGAGCCAGCGATGAACAACGCCAGCCCGCCCAGGATCATCCGCTCGGCCCCACACATCGGAGAGCGGCCCATGCGCGATGCTCATCAGGCCGTAGGCCAGCAGATAGACGCTGATTGTCTGCTGGATCGCCACCTGGTCCACCGCCGGGCTGCGGCTGAGCTGCGAGAACGCCGGGAAGATGGGGTCGATCGAAAACGGGCCGAACATCGCCAGCCAGGCAAACAGCAGCGCCATGCGATGGGTGGAGGGAAGCAGCAGACGTCATGCGCAACGGCACCCGGAGGGCTGCCAACGCGCAGGCACCGACAGCGGCGCAGGCCAACGACCGCTGCGGCGCGCGCGGGCAGCGGAGGTGGACACTTCACGCCAATGGCCACCGGGTGCGCCCGCGATGTGGATCGGGTGCGCGGCATGCAGAACGCCAGCCGCTGTCGCGCCCGCTGCGTTTCAGTGCATCATCGTCCCGACCAGCCGAGCCCGCGCGCGTGCAGGCAGCGACGAGGCCCGCAGTGCCAAGCGCCACACCGATCAGTCGGCAGCGGCGGCGGAGTGCTCCTGCAGGCGCTGCCATGCGGCGATGGGCTGATCGCTCGTCACCCGTCCCCGTTCCAGGGTGATGACCCGCGCGGCCATGCTGACCGTTTCGCGCCGATGCGCCACGATGATCCGGGTCACCTGCATCGCCTGGATGGCGTGATTGACGCGGTGCTCATTGATGACGTCCAGATGGCTGGTCGCCTCGTCCAGCACCAGGATGCGCGGCGCCCTGTACAGGGCGCGCGCCAGCAAGACGCGTTGCCGCTGCCCGCCAGACAAGCCGGTGCCGGCCTCGCTCAACAACGACGCGTAGCCAAGCGGCATCTGCTCCACCTCCTGGTGTACGCCAGCGATGCGCGCGCAGCGTTCGATCTGCCCCTGGTCCGGCTCCGGGTCGAAAAAACTGATGTTCTCGCTCACAGAACCGGTGAACAGCAGATCGTCCTGCATCACCGTGCCGACGATGCCCCGATAGTGCGCCAGCGCTGCGCGGGTCAGCGGACGCCCGCCGATCTTCACTTGCCCGGTACTGGGTTGCAGCAGCCCGAGGATCACTTTCACCAGGGTGGTCTTGCCGCATCCTGACGGGCCGGTAATAGCCACGCATTCGCCGCTGCCAATCCGTATGTTGACCTCTTCGAGCACCGCAGGGGCATCGTCAGCGTAGCGAAAACCGATGCCACACACTTCGATGGTGGTGTCGCTCCAGTCTGGCGCATCAACCCGCTGATCGGCATCTTCGCGCGGCTGATGGACGATGTCGGCCACCCGCTCCAGATGGACGCGCAGCAGGCGGAACTCCACCAGCCGGTCAATCAGCGCGGACAAGCGCATGGCGAATTGCTCGCGATAGGCCATGAACGCCAGCAGCATGCCCAGCGATAGCTCCGCGCGCAGGATCGCGAACGCGGCAAGCCAGATCACCAGCACGCGCTCGCCCCCAAACAGCAAGAGCTTGATCGCCGACTGCCAGACCTCACCCTGCGCCAGGCGCAGTTGCGCATTGGTCTGTTCGGCCAGCAGATGGGTCCAATCCATGCGCCGCACCTGCTGGCGACCGAACAGCCGCACGCCCTGGATGCAGCGCACGCTTTCCAGCAAGTGGGTGTGCTGGCGCGCGTCCCACAGCAGCTGCTCGGCTGTCGCCTCGCGCATCCGGCTCAGCCACAGCAGACGCGTCGCCGCATACAGCGCCACCGCCACCAGCGTGATCGCGCTGAGGCCAGCGCTGTACACCAGCATCAGGCCCAGGGTGCCGACCACCAGCACACCATCGACCAACGTCTGGGTGAATCCGGTCGTCAAGGTGCGCTGTACCTGCGTGATCGAGGCGAAACGCGACTGGATGCCGCCGAGGTGACGCTTCTCGAAATACGCCAACGGCAGCGCGAGCAGGTGCGCGAAGACCTGCCCCATCCATTGAAAGCCCAACTGCGCCGAAACGCTGGCGATCAACCATCCACGCAGCAGACCGATGCAGGACTGCAGCACCACCACCAGCAGGAACCAGGCACCGAGGACATGGATCAGCCCGATGTCGGCCGACGGCACCGCCTGATCGACGATCCACTGCAGTTGGAACGGCATGCCCAGGCTGAGCACCTCCAGCGCGAATGCCAACGCCAGCACCTGCCAGACCGCCCGTCCAAGCCCGTGGACGCGACCGATCAACGAGGACAATGCCACTGGCGGTGCCGCAGCTTGCGCACGGAAATCGGCGGTCGGGCTGAGTTCCAGCGCGATCCCGGAAAAATGCCGAGCGAATTCACCCGGCGTGAGCACACGTGGCCCGCTGGCCGGATCGTGGATCTGCAGACGGCGGGCACCCGCCCGCTTGAGCACCACGAAATGATTCAGATCCCAATGCACGATGCAGGGCAGTTGCAGATCCGGCACCCCGTCCATCTCCAGCCTTAGCGCGCGCGCCTGCAAACCGAGCGCCTGCGCGATCGCGACCAGATTGGCCAGGTTGGTTCCCTGGCGCGACAGCAGGAAACGACGACGCAGTTCGGCCAGACCAATCTGGCAACCGTGGTAGTGGGCGATCATGGCCATGGCCGCCAATCCGCATTCGCCGACCTGCCCCTGCAAGATCATCGGCAGCGCGCGTTCGCCGGACGCTCTGCGCAGCTGCGCCAACCAGCGGCTCATCGCAGCGTGCCGTGCAGGCTGGACAGCGGCTCGAAGGCCCACTGCGAGAAGCGCCGCCATTCCAATGCCAGCGTGCCCTGCACGCGCATGCCCGGTCGCAGCACCGCAGCATGTCCTGCACGCAGGGCGGCATCCCCGGCCAGGCGCACCCGCATGCGGTACAACGGTTCGCTCGCCAACGGCGCGTCGGCACGCGGCGGTTCGGGCACGGCGGCGATCTCGACCACACGCCCGGCAAATTGGCCATAGTGCTGGTAGGGCAAGGCATCGAAGCGCAGTTGCACCGGGATGCCGGGGCCGATCAGCCCTGCCGCCCGGGAGGGTGCGTACAACACCACTTCGGTCGCCGTCGAGGTCGGCAGCAGATCGGCCAGCCGCTGCCCCTGCCCGACCGCCTGCCCACGCTGCAGCGGTCGCAACGCCACACGCCCTGCACGCGGAGCGCGCACTTCCCAACGCGAGGCGGCTGCCTGCTCGATCGCCGTACGCCGGTCCGCCTGCAGGCTGGCACCGGCCAGCGCCAATTGTTGGCGCAAGCTCACCGGCAGTTGCTGCAACTCGGCCTGGGCCTGCGCCAGGGCATCGGCCAAGGTCAAGCGCTCGCGCTGCAGTTCCAATGCATGCGCGCGTTGGTCGAGCACGTCGGCCTGCTTCTCATCGACGAATTGCTGACTGACCAGGCCACGCGTCAAGGCGGTGCGGTAACGCTGCTCGATGGATTGGGTCAGCTGCTGCCGATGGCGCAGCACGCCAAGCTCGGCGTCGACCTGCTCCAGGCGGTTGCGCAGGCCGGCCAGCGCCCGCGCGGCCGCTTGCTGCTGCAAGCGGCCCTGGGCGCGCAGTTGGACCATCGCTTCGGCAGTCAGGCGCTGCTGCTCGGCGAGCACGGCAGCGGCCTGCTGGCTTGGCCGCCCGCGATCATCCCGATGCTCGGCCGCCAACACGAACAGCACCTGACCAGCGGCAACCCTCTGGCCCTGCACGACGCCGACGTTTGCCACCACGCCCGATTGCGGGGTGGTGATGGCGATCATTCCGTCAGCCGGGACGACAGCGCCATACAAGGTCTGGCGACGCGCGAACCCCAGGCAGAAAAATCCCACCAGCAGCAGGATCACCGTTGCCATCAGCACGCCCACGCACCAACCCAGCGCGCCACGCTGGCGAAGCACCACTGGCCCCAGCCGACTGCGCTGCTGCGCATCCATCACCTCGCGCCGAAACAAGCGCGTCATCGGCCGGCGGCCGCCGACGCCCCGGCGTGCTGTCCACCGGTGCTGTACTGCGCGCGCCTGCTCATACCAGCAGCGCTCCATGCGAAGGCGCGCTTTCCCAGAAGGCCAGCTCCTGCAGCTGATCGAACAGCGCCGGCGGCAACACGCTGCGACGTGGTACGTAATGCACCCCGCGACGCACGCGATGCAGGCCTGGCATCTGCAGCGCGGCATCGAAACGTTCTGCCTCGGCCTGGACACCGGCATAGTCGTGCGCGAACGCCGGCAATTGCAGGAAGGCGTAGACCTGCTCCATCGCCTGCGCCGGCCGCTGCGCCAAGGTGTCGTAGCGCAGCAGCAACAGGCGATCAGCATGGTCGCCGTAGAACGCCTGGCGCAGCCCGTCCAGCGCATAGCCCACCACGCCCCGCGGCGCGGTCAGCAGATCCGCGTGCATCGACACTGAATCCTCCGGGTCGTAGCCGAACAGCGCCGACAAACGGAACGGCTGGCTCTGCGCCAGGCGCTCGAAGCTATCGACGATCCAACCAACATCGCGTACGCAACAAATCATGCGGCTGCGCGGAAACAGCCTCGCCAGTCCCGTCAGGCGACTGCACCAGGCACGGTTGGTGTCGAACACCGTGCCCAGCTCCTGGCGATTCTGGTAGTAGGCGTCGAATACCGCACGCAGCAGCCGCACGCGCTGTGCGTCGTCGATCTGCACGTTGGAGGGATGTTCCTCGCTCATGCCCATCAGCATCGCCGCGTAGAGTCGCGCAACCGGCGAGGTGACAAGGGATGTTCCTCGCTCATGCCCATCAGCATCGCCGCGTAGAGTCGCGCAACCGGCGAGGTGACATCGGCGTGCAGCTGCGGATTCTGCCGCAGCAACGCGGCCAGCAGGGACGAGCCCGCACGCGGCAGCCCGGAAATGAAATGGTAGTCCACGTCGCGCCTCCCCTGTCCGATGCTGGTCGGCGGCGGCATGCCGGCGGGACGCATCGCCAGCCAAGCGTGCATCGTGCGCCACAGCACACGCGGACACACTGCGCAAAAGCGCTGCGCTTTGCGAATGCCGGCGATCCGGCTGAGCGGTCGGCAGCGCTTGCAGTGACCGGCATCACATCGCCGTGCACCGGCACGGACCTGGCGGATGCGACGTTCGTTCCCGCGCACACACCGTCGTGCGCCGGCCTGGGGTCGCAAAGGCAGCCGCGCAGGCTGGAGCCCATGGTCCTGCCACCGGCTCTGCGCTCCAGCGGCCACTGTCGTCTCATCGGCCACCCGCCACCGGGCAGATGGACCAGACGATCACGCCGCCGTCCCTTCAGGCGCTGTGACGGTGCGTAAGAAGGGCACAACCTGCGAGGACGTCAGAATGAACCACTCGAAAAAATCGCCCACCAAGGGTGCGGCATCGCTGCAGCGGCCCGCCGGGGCCAAGGGCCGACCGGAGCCGCTCGACCAGCGTCTGTGGAAGCATGTCGGCGGTGGGGACTATCCCCCGCCGGGCGCGAATCCCAAGCACGATCCGCCGCCGCGCAACCCCGGGCACCATTGATCCGCCTGCGCTAGCAGGAGCGAGCGAGCGGGCGTTGCCGTTGCCGGACCACCCGGTAACGGGGAGAACAGCGAGCGCTGAAACCCTGGAGGCCGGACCAGGCGACTGGTTCGGCCTCCAGCGGCTCATGACCCCGCGACGCGTTTCGCCAAGCGGCCGGGCGCTGGCTATACTAGCCGGGCAACACGGTGGGAGAAGCGGCATTGCCGCTGCCGAAGGCGCAACAGCCCGTAATCGCTCAGGCCCGATACCATCCGCAGGACAACTCTGGAGAGACCGGCCGATGCCGGCGCCGAAGGGGCACGAAACGCAGGCGGGCCACGCGCCTTGACGCGTTTTTAAACTCTCAGGCAAAAGGACAGAGGGGCGCGAGGAAGACCGTCGCTGCGGCAGGTCGTGGGGCGCACGCGCGCGTCATGCCAGTTGCGGTGCGGGTCGACCATTCGTCTGCCCCTGCCCCGGATGCCCGCCATGTCCCAGACCCCCTCTTCCCTGCGCGACCTCGAACACCACAGCGCGTTCGTCGAACGCCATATCGGCCCCAACGACGCGGAAATCGCGCAGATGCTGGAGGTGGTCGGCCACGCCTCGCTGGATGCGCTGACCGATGCCATCGTGCCGGGCAACATCAAGTCGCCCGCACCACTGGCGCTGCCCGAGGCGCTCACCGAAGAAGAAGCACTGGTCAAGATCCGCGCCATCGCCGACAAGAACACCGTGTACCGCAACTTCATCGGCCAGGGCTACTACGGCACCCACACGCCGAAGGTCATCCTGCGCAACATCCTGGAAAACCCCGCCTGGTACACCGCCTACACGCCGTACCAGGCGGAAATCTCGCAAGGCCGCATGGAGGCGCTGATCAACTTCCAGACCCTGTGCGCCGACCTCACCGGCATGCAGATCGCCAACGCCTCGCTGCTGGACGAAGCCACCGCCGCGGCCGAAGCGATGACGCTGGCCAAGCGTTCGGCCAAGTCCAGGTCCGACATCTTCTTCGTGCACGACGCGGTGCATCCGCAGACGCTGGAACTGCTGCGCACGCGCGCCGAGCCGCTGGACATCATGCTGCGCGTCGGCACCCCGGAAGAAGCGCTGCAGGCCGAGTGCTTCGGCGTGTTGCTGCAGTACCCAGACAGCTTCGGTCACATCGGCGATCACGCTGCACTGGCAGAAGCCGTGCACGCACAAGGCGGACTGGTCGCAGTGGCCACCGATCTGCTGGCGCTGACCTTGATCGCCGCCCCGGGCCAATGGGGTGCGGACATCGTGGTCGGCAACTCGCAGCGCTTCGGCGTGCCGTTCGGTTTCGGTGGCCCGCATGCCGCCTTCATGGCCTGCCGCGACGCCTACAAGCGCTCGATGCCCGGCCGTTTGATCGGCGTGTCGATCGATGCCGCCGGCAACCCGGCGTATCGCTTGACCCTGCAGACCCGCGAGCAACATATCCGCCGCGAAAAGGCCACGTCCAACATCTGCACTGCGCAGGTGCTGCTGGCGGTGATGGCGTCGATGTATGCGGTGTATCACGGCCCCGATGGGCTGACCCGCATCGCGCGTCGCACCCATCGCCTGGCCGCCATTCTGGCTGCCGCATTGCGTGGCGCTGGCGTTACCGTGGGCGAGCATTTCTTCGATACGCTGCACGTCAAGGCGATCGATGCCGATGCCATCCACGCCCGTGCGCGTGCGGCCGGTATCAATCTACGCGCCATCGACAGCGAAGCGGTCGGCATCAGCCTGGATGAAACCACTACGCGCGCCGACGTGGTTGCGCTGGCCCAGCTGTTCGGTGCCATGGCCGATGTGGACGCACTCGATGCGGCCACCGCCGATGCCCTGCCCCAAGGCCTGCTGCGCAGCAGTGCCTTCCTGACGCACCCGGTGTTCAACACCCACCACAGCGAACACGAACTGCTGCGTTACATGCGCTCGCTGGCCGACAAGGATCTGGCGATGGATCGCACCATGATCCCGCTGGGCAGCTGCACCATGAAGCTCAATGCCACCGCTGAAATGATTCCGGTGACCTGGCCCGAGTTCGGCGCCATCCATCCGCTCGCACCGGCAGAACAATCGGCCGGCTACGCGCAGCTGATCGACGAACTGGAAGCGATGCTGGTCGAGTGCACCGGCTACGACGCGGTGAGCCTGCAACCCAATTCCGGTGCGCAGGGCGAATATGCCGGCCTGCTGGCGATCCGCGCGTATCACCGTTCGCGCGGTGAAGCGCATCGCGATATCTGCCTGATTCCCGAATCCGCGCACGGCACCAACCCGGCCTCGGCGCAGATGTGCGGCATGACCGTGGTGGTGACCAAGTGCGACGCCAACGGCAACGTGGACGTGGATGACATCCGCGCCAAGGCGGAGAAATATTCCGACCGTCTCGCGGCGTTGATGATCACCTACCCCTCCACGCACGGCGTGTTCGAAGAAGACGTGGTGGCCATCTGCGAAGCGGTGCATGCCCATGGCGGCCAGGTCTACACCGACGGCGCCAACATGAACGCGCTGGTTGGCGTGGCCAAGCCCGGCAAGTGGGGCTCGGACGTATCGCACCTCAATCTGCACAAGACCTTCTGCATCCCGCACGGCGGCGGCGGCCCGGGCGTAGGCCCGTGTGCGGTGAAGTCGCATTTGGCGCCGTTCCTGCCGCGTGCCGGCCTCCATGCCGGCGAAGGTCAAACTGCCGCCATCCATGGCGGCGGATTCAACTCCGGAAGCGGGAGTGGACACTCCTCGCGCATCGGCGGCATGGTCAGCGCGGCCGCCTACGGCTCCGCCTCGATCCTGCCGATCAGCTGGATGTACGTGACCATGATGGGCAGCGCCGGTCTGCGCAAGGCCACGCAGGTGGCACTGCTCAACGCCAACTACATCGCCAAGCGTCTGGCACCGCATTACAAGACGCTCTACACCGGCCGCAACGGGCTGGTGGCGCATGAGTGCATTCTCGATGTGCGCCCTCTGGAAAAGACCAGCGGCATCGGCGCCGAAGACATCGCCAAGCGGCTCATCGACTTCGGCTTCCACGCACCGACGTTGAGCTTCCCGGTCGCCGGCACGCTGATGGTGGAACCGACCGAAAGCGAATCGCAGCACGAACTGGACCGCTTCATCGACGCGATGATCCAGATCCGCGAAGAGATCCGCGCCATCGAAGACGGCCGTCTGGACCGCGAGGACAACCCGCTCAAGCACGCACCGCATACCGCAACGCAGGTGTCGGCCAGCGAGTGGACCCACGCTTACCCGCGCGAACTGGCCGCCTTCCCGCTGCCCAGCCTCAAGCAGCAGAAGTACTGGCCGCCGGTGGCGCGCGTGGACAACGTGTATGGCGACAAGAACGTGATGTGCGCGTGCATCCCGGTGGATGCGTATAAGATCCCGGTGGATGCGTATAAGGAAGATGCCGAAGCCTGAGCGTCGGACGTACGCAGTAGAACTAAAGAAACCCCAGCCGGGGACGGCTGGGGTTTTTCGTGCCGCACGGTGCGCGATGTCAGGCTGGACGCACCCGCTGGCTGCGTCCGTCCAAAGGCGGCGTGATCGCATCGCCACCACCGCCAGCGTTGGCCTGCGCGGCAAACCATCTGCAGGCCAGGCGCCGCATGCAGTCGCTGGCGCACACGACGGCGCACCTGGGGGAAATGCCCAGCGGTTAGCACTGCCTGATCAGGCATATCGCTCGCAGCGCTGGGAGCCTGCCGGCGCGACACGCGGTTGTCGGTGGGCGACGCCCTGGGCTACTGTTGCGCGCACACCACTTTGTCGAAGCCGACGACAGCAGCACCTTCAACGACCTGGGCATCGTGCTGCAGGGGCACCGGCTGGCCTGCGGCTGCCATGCCCTGAGCACGCTGGGCGCCAGCTTCGATGTCACCCCCACCGCACCACACGCCGGAGGCGCGGCCGCGGCGGCCTCCGGCCTGCAGCAGGCCGGCAGCGCGATCGGCGCCGGCCTGCTCGCCAACGCGCTGCAACGCCATGACAGCGCCCCGCCGTTCTCCGGCCGCTTCGAACTGCTGGACCAAGCCAGCCGGCAACCGGTCGCCGGCCGGCGCGTGCGCCTGAGCACGCCCAGCGGCAAGCAGCTGGACTGCGTGACCGACGCACACGGCATGACCGACTGGCTGGCCAGCGACATCGACGAGCCACTGATGTTCCAGTTGCTGGATGCCGACGAGGACATCGCGCCATGAGCAACGAGCCCGCACTACCGCAGGACCAGGGCAGCCTGGCCGTCGATGGCCGCACCAACCAAGCCGGCGTCGGCCGCGCCAAGCCGCAGGACATGGCCGTGCTGTGCCCGATCATCTGCAGCTGCCTGCACGACCCGCTGACCGGCGTGGCCGGGCAGAAGCTCTATCAACTGTGCGTCTCCAGCAAACTGCGCAGCCTGGACTGGAACCACATGTCCCGCTACAAGCCCGAGGTCAACTACGACATGACCCAGCAGCCGCCCGCGCCGATCATGGACAGCGGCCTGGCCACCAAGGCGCACGACTGGCTCAAGGGCTGGATCGACAAGTATTGGGACGAGCCGGGCAAGGACCGTCCACCGTTCCGCCCGCGCGCCGGGCTGATCCGCCGCCCGGACGTGGTGACCGTCATCGACCCCACCCGGCCACCGACCCAGGACAATCTGGAGGACGTGATCGAGATAAAGTTTCCGGGGGATGAGATGAGTGACGCTCAGCGAGAAGACTACAGGCGCATCGCGGGTAAGGATCCGATACTGCTTGAGTCATCGGAGTGCAAATGCAGCAAGCAAGAGCAGCCGCAAAAGCACGTTGCTCCGGTAGAGATCGAGCAATTGGCGCCAGTGGCAACTCTAGCTGCCTGGCTAGCCTTCCTGGCTTCCGGCGGCCGCAGCCCAATCCCCGCAAGGTAAGCAATTCATGAGCAATGACGAATGGACAAAACTTCTAGCCGAACACGAAGGCAAACTATCGCTGCCGGGCGGCCTGTTGATGCGTTCTGGCCCCAGGGATTACGTGGGCACGGTGCTGGCGATCACTGGCACGCTTTACTACAAGGGCGGCTATACCACCCCGGTGCGTGAGGCGATCTGCGCCTGCTTCGATCAGTACGTGGCGACCATCGGCGACGAGTTACGCTGGCTGATCAAGGACGAAACCAAGCCGGTGCAGTTCAAACGCGCAAAGCCCTTGCGCGACTGGCTACTGAAACTCGACCCGGACGACTCGGCGATCTTTGGCTACACCGCTGGCGACAAGCCAGAGGACGCAAGCGCGTACCAGTTCTACGACGCCAACCTTCGTCAATGGCAGGAAATGCGTAGCTGGGGACTTAACGCCTTACGCTTCTCTGTGCCGCTGAAATTTGCCCTAGATCACCCGTCTGCATTCCAGCGACTCTTCGTGGATTTCGCGGGCAGGCTAAAGGCCGAACACGGACACGGAGGACATGGCTTCGTGCTTTCACTGTTGAATAATCATTTGGATGCACCTACCGAAGCATATATGTCCCAAAAGTTACGTGGCGCCGACGTTGGCCGACCCAGCGGCGTTGCCCGACAGATCCTAGACGGCATCAAAACCGTCTCCTGGCTCACCGCCATCAACCACGCCATGTTGCAGCAACTCGACGGCGGTACCGGCCTGGACGCGCTGCGCAACGAACTGCCCGGCAACTGGTTCGCCTACTACGACTATGGCGCCGGCACCGTCATCCAGGCCGGCCCCGTGCCGGAGATCGCCAGCGTCGACGACGACCCCATGCCCGCCACCTACTTGCTGGTCAATCACCTGCTCAAGCGCTTCCGCAGCACCACCCTCAAGGACTTCCACGGCGCCACCCTGGGCGGGGAACCCTTCCTGGGCGTGGTCGGCACCGCGCAATGGCTGCGACGCTTCGACATCCCCGACGAAGAGCTCATGACCTACCAGGCCAAGCTGCTGAACATGCCCAAGTTGAAGCCCGACACGGTGCTGCCCGAGCGGCTATGACGCACGGGCGCTCCCTGATCGATGCCGCCTGGGCCAACCTCCTCACCGAGCACGAAGGCAAGCTGGAGCTGCCGGGCGGCCTGTTGATGCGTTCTGGCCCAAGGGATTACGTGGGCACGGTGCTGGCGATCACTGGCACGCTTTACTACAAGGGCGGCTATACCACCCAGGTGCGTGAGGCGATCTGCGCCTGCTTCGATCAGTATGTGGCGACCATTGGCGACCAGTTACGCTGGTTGATCAAGGATGAGACAAAGCCGGTGCAATTCAATCGCTCCAAGCCCTTGCGCGATTGGTTGCTTAAACTGGACCCAGACGACTCACCGCTCTTCGCCTATACCGGCGGCAATAAGCCTGAGGACGCGAGCGCATTCGAGTTTTACACTGGAAACTTACGGCAGTGGCAAGAACAGCGCAGCTGGGGGCTCAATGCCCTGCGTTTTTCAGTGCCGCTGAAATTTATAGCGCAGCATCCTTCGACTTTCCAACATCTTTTCGTCGACTTTGCCCGTCGCCTCAGGGCCGAGCATGGGCATGGCGGCTACGGGTTTGTACTCTCACTTATGGGAGACGCGGATGCGCCGACCGAGGCGTACATGTCGCAGAAACTACACGGCGCAGACGTCGGCGACCCGACGAGTATTGCGCGCAAAGTCCTAGACGGCATCAAAACCGTCTCTTGGCTCACCGCCATCAATCATTCGATGTTGCAGCAACTCGACGGCGGTACCGGCCTGGACGCGCTGCGCAACGAGCTGCCCGGCGACTGGTTCGCCTACTACGACTATGGCGCCGGCACCGTCATCCAGGCCGGCCCCGTGCCGCAGATCGCCAGCGTCGACGACGACCCCATGCCCGCCACCTACGTGCTGGTCAATCACCTGCTCAAGCGCTTCCGCAGCACCACCCTCAAGGACTTCCACGGCGCCACCCTGGGCGGGGAGCCCTTCCTGGGCGTGGTCGGCACCGCGCAATGGCTGCGACGCTTCGACATCCCCGACGAAGACCTCGTGACCTACCAGGCCAAGCTGCTGAACATGCCCAAGTTGAAGCCCGACACGGTGCTGCCCGAGCCGCTATGACACACGGGCGCTCCCCGATCGATGCCGCCTGGGCCAACCTCCTGGCTGGGCACGCAGACAAGCTGGAGTTGCCGGGCGGCCTGTTGATGCGTTCTGGCCCTGAGAACCTGTTCACGATCTTATTCAACCCGTGCAAACTCCACGAATGCGCGAGAAGAACGATCCAAGTGACGTGAGCCGTGAGCGGTTCGAGCAAATTCGCCCGATTCTGGAGCAAGCCCGCAAGCGCGACGTCCCCCCATCCTGAGTAGCAGTCGGGTTTAGAGTCCGGGGTTGATGATCTCGCTATTGGCCAACTGCTGGGCATAGGCCGCCGGCGTCATTCCGCCGATTGTTTTTTGGGGCGGTGTTCGTTGTATTCGCGGCGCCAGCGTTCGATCTCGGTGCGCGCATGCAGCAGCGTTGGGAACCAGTGTTCGTTGAGGCATTCGTCGCGTAGCCGGCCGTTGAAGGATTCGACGTAGGCATTCTGGTTCGGCTTGCCAGGCTGGATCTGGCGTAGCTGCACACCATTGGCATGCGCCCAGGCGACCATGGCCTTGCCACAGAACTCCTTACCATTGTCGGTGCGGATCACCTTCGGCAGGCCACGACTGTGT
>NZ_JBBYGR010000052.1:0-71519 GCF_038405005.1 Xanthomonas sp. JL1
TAGGAAGTAGTTAACTTGAACTTCTCGTGGACGCCATCATCTCAGGATGATGGAAGCAACCGACATGAGATCGTTGTCGCGCGACGCGCGGCACGAAAGGCGCGTGCAGGTCATTCGACTGCGCAAGGCGGGCCAGACCTACGACGAGATCGCGGCGCAGACTGGGTTGAGCCGCACGGGTGTGTTCGACATCTGCAAGCGTCACGATGTGGCAGGGGCCAAGGCTTTGCGCGACGCGCCCAGCGGGCGTCGCAGCGGCGACGGCCGGCTGCTCGACGCGGCGCAGGAAGCTTTGGTGCGCAAGCTCATTACCGACAAGACGCCTGACCAGTTGAAGATGCCCTACGCGCTGTGGACGCGCGCGGCGGTGTCGCAGCTCATCGAGCAGCGCTTTGGCATTCGCCTGCCGGTGCGCACGATGGGGCTGTACCTGGCGCGCTGGGGCTTCACGCCGCAAAAGCCGATGAAGAAGGCCTACGAGCAATCACCCGCCGCAGTCCGGAAGTGGCTCGACGAGGACTACCCGGTCATTGCCGCTCGTGCCAAGGCCGAGGGCGCCGAGATTCACTGGGGCGACGAGAGCGGCCTGCGCAGCGACGACGTGCGCGGGCGCGGCTTCGCCCCGAAAGGCCAGACGCCTGTGATCCGGGTCAACAGCAAGCGCCACGGCCTGTCGGTGATCTCCACCGTGACCAACAAGGGCCAGATGCGCTGGCGCATCTTCGACGGCGCGCTCAATACGAACATCCTGATCGACTTCCTGCGCCGGCTGATCAAGGGGGCGAGCAAGAAGCTGTTCCTGATCCTGGACAACCTGCGGGTACACCACGCCAAGCCCGTCAAGGCGTGGCTGGCCGAGCACGCCGATGCGATCGAGGTGTTCTACCTGCCCAGCTACAGCCCCGAACTCAACCCCGACGAAATGGCCAACGCCGACATCAAGCAAGCCGTCACGACGCTGGCGCCAGCGCGCACAAAGCTGCAACTGGTCAAGGCCACCGCACGCCACCTTCGCAGCGTGCAGCGCCAGCCTGAGCGGATTCGCAAATACTTCGAGCATGGGCCGGTTCGCTATGCGGCTTGATTCAAGTTGGTTGATGCCGGATCAATAACGAAGCGATTGAACGCTTACCAACGCCCGGCAAACCGCCGAACACCACCAGCGTCGGTGCGGTTATTGCGGCCAAAGCGAGCGGATCGCCGCAATGCCCTGCGCACCATGCGAGCGCGCCTCGCGCACATCTTCAATCTGCATGCCGCCAAGCGCGTAGATCGGCAGCGAGACCTGTTCACGCAAGGTTTCGAAACCGCCCCATCCGAGAGGTGTGGCGCCCGGGTGCGATGCGGTGGCCTGCACCGGCCCCAACACCGCGAAGTCGCAGCCGATCCGTTGCGCGTGGCGCAAGTCGTCCAAGCCATGACAGGAAGCAGCCACCAGCTGTTCTGCGGGCAGCGGGCGTTCCTGCAGACCGGCCAACTGCTCCGACCCCAGATGCACGCCGACCCCCAGTTCCGCAGCCAGCGCGATATCGCGATTGAGCAGCAGCTGCGCGCGGGTGCGTCCACGTAAGCGCATGACCTGCTGCAGCAGCGCCTGCCACTGCGCAGGTGCTGTCTGTCGCGCGCGCAGCTGGATCCGCGTGATCCCATTCTGCAATGCGCGCTCCAGGCCTTCCAGCCAGCGTGCGTCGTCCTCCGGTTCGGGGGTGATCAGGTAATGGTCGGGCTGGCGCAGCGCACCCACCACCGGCACATCGGCCGGCGGCATCGAATAGCGCGCCAGCTTGTCTGCCGCCACCCAGGTCATGGCCTGGCCTTCGCGCCCACGTGGGCTGCCTTTCCAGGCGGTGATGTGACGCACTTCCAGACGCAGCCGCTTGTCCGGATACAGCTGCGGCACATCCATGAGCCAGTCCCCGACCTGCGCCTCGATGCCAAGCTCTTCGTTGAGCTCGCGCACCAGCGCTTGTTCGGACGTTTCGCCGGGCTCACGCTTGCCACCCGGGAATTCCCACAGGCCAGGCATGTCGCGGGTTTCTGTACGACGGGTCAGCAAGATGCGCCCGCGGGGGTCGGTGATCACGCCGGCAACGACGTGAATGGATCGAAGAGAATCAGGCATGGACGCAAGAGTGCCGCGAGTGAGCGGTTCAGCGCAATCGCTTGAGGGCTGGGATTCGTGATTCGTGAGTAGGGATTGGTAACAGCTGGTGCACTACAGGCGTTAGCCAATCCCGCATCACGAATCCCCCAATCCCGGCTTCACAACGGCTGCCCGATTCGCCACAGCACGCCGCTGGGATCGTGCAAGGTGAAATCGCGCGCGCCCCACGGCCGGTCTTCCGGAGCGCTGACGCTCGCACCGAACTGCGCATCCAAACCAATGTCGTGCACGTGCTGCCACCAAGCGTCGGCATCGTCCACCCACAGATGCAGCATCAGGTTCTCGGCCAACTCGCGCACGTAAAAATCCTGCAGCAAGAACGCGCACTGCGCGCCATGCCGGAAACAGGTCACATTGCCCACCTCGTCTTCCTGCACGAATCCCAGCGCGCGATAGAACCGCTGCGACACTGCGTAATCGCGCGCAGGCACGAAGACCTTCAGTTGTTGGCTGGACAGCTGCGACATGACCGCACTCCAAGCAGGACGTGCAATGAGCATACGCCCCGCAATCGCACAGACGCAGCAGCGCGATGCACGGCGGCACAGGTAACGCATCAAGAATCTACGACTGCGTAGCTGCAGCTCACGCTCACTGGAATAGGCGCCTTGAACGCGCGCTCCCAGCGTTGATGTCGTGGTGTCCCAACGAATGCCGACCGACTCGACCAGCGACACTCTTAGCAGGAACTTGGCCCAACGCAAGCGAGATCAGCAGGCAGGGCCTTGCACCCAACCTCCAACATTCAACTCCCGCTTTTCAGACAATTTCCACTTCTCAAAAGCCCCACCAACTCTCCGTCAGCACAGCCCCCTTGGTAAGGAGGCGCGCCAACGGCGCGGGGATCGGAAGAGTACCGTGCACCCAACGTCCGCAACGCGGACGCTGGGTGAGCAGCCCGCAAAGCGGGCTGCTCCACGGTCAACTCAGCTCAGCTGAGTTGACCGTGGCAGTGCTTGTACTTCTTGCCGCTGCCGCAGGGGCAAGGATCGTTGCGGCCGACCTTTGGCTCGTCGCGGGTGACCTGCGAGACCGGGACCGGCGCGTTGCCGCTCTGCACCTGCGCGGCTTCCTCGTCAGTGCCGTAGCCACCCACATCCTGGTGCTGGAATTGCGAGGCCATCAAGCGCGCCTGCGCATGGAGACGTTCCTGCTCTTCCAGTTCGGCCACTTCTTCTTCGCTGCGGATGCGCACACGCGCCAGCAGATGGATCACTTCACGCTTGACGTTCTCCAGCATCTCGGAGAACAGCTCGAACGCTTCTTTTTTATATTCCTGCTTGGGCTGCTTCTGTGCGTAACCGCGCAGATAGATGCCCTGGCGCAGGTAATCCATCTTGGCCAGGTGCTCCTTCCAGCCCTGGTCGAGCACGGTCAGCATCACGTGCTTTTCCAACGCGCGCATGGTGTCGTTGCCCACGGCCGCTTCCTTCTCGGCGAAGTGCGCATCCACTGCTGCCTGCACCTTGGCGGCAATCTGCTCGGCATCAATCTCTTCTTGCGTGCGCACCATGTCGGTCAGCGACAAGGTCACGCCCAGCTCGGACTCCAGCGTAGCTTCCAGGCCCTTCACGTCCCACTGTTCGTCCACCGAATTGGGCGGCACGAAGCGTGCAACCAGATCATAGATCACATCGCCGCGAATCCCGTCGACGTTGTCCTTGACCGACTCGGCGTCCAGCAATTCATCGCGCTGGGCGTAGATCACCTTGCGCTGATCGTTGTTGACGTCGTCGAAATCCAGCAGGTTCTTGCGGATGTCGAAGTTATGCGCTTCCACCTTGCGCTGCGCCTTTTCGATCTGCCGGCTGACCAGGCGATCTTCGATGACGTCGTCTTCCTTCATGCCCATCATGCGCATCGCCTTCTGGACCCAGTCCGAGGCGAAGATGCGCATCAGATTGTCTTCCAGCGACAGATAGAAGCGCGACGAACCCGGGTCGCCCTGACGACCGGCACGGCCGCGCAGCTGGTTGTCGATACGCCGCGATTCGTGGCGTTCGGTACCGATGATGTGCAGGCCGCCGGCCGCCTTGACCGCGTCATGACGACGCTGCCAGTCGGTCTTGATCTTGAAGCGCGCGTCTTCGGTGGCGTCTTCGCCGAGGGCGTGATACTCCGATTCCAACGAACCGCCCAGCACGATGTCGGTACCGCGACCGGCCATATTGGTGGCGATGGTTACCGCGCCCGGTTGGCCGGCGTTGGCCACGATGGTGGCTTCGCGCTCGTGCTGCTTGGCGTTGAGCACTTCGTGCTTCACCCCGGCTTTGCGCAGATGCTCGGACAGCATTTCCGAGGTCTCGATCGAGGTCGTCCCCACCAACACCGGCTGACCGCGCTTGGCACAGTCTTCGATGTCGGCCAGCACCGCGTTGAACTTGCCCTTGCGGTTGAGGAACACCTGGTCCGGATGGTCCTTGCGCACGGTCGGGCGGTTGGTCGGGATCACCACCACTTCCAGGCCGTAGATGCTCTGGAATTCGTAGGCTTCGGTGTCGGCCGTACCGGTCATGCCGGACAGCTTCTTGTACATGCGGAACAGGTTCTGGAAGGTGATGCTGGCCAGCGTCTGGTTTTCGCGCTGCACCGGCACGCCTTCCTTCGCTTCGACCGCCTGATGCAGACCGTCGGACCAGCGCCGCCCGGACAGCGTACGGCCGGTGAATTCGTCCACGATCACCACTTCGCCATCGCGCACGATGTAATCCACATCGCGCTGATAGATCGCATGCGCACGCAGCGCCGCGTTGAGGTGATGCACCACGCTCAGGTTCTGCGCGGCATACAGGCCGTCTTCGGCGTTTTCCAGGATGCCGGCCTGCAGCAGCAGTTCTTCGGCGTGGCCCATGCCCGCCTCCGACAGATGCACCTGCTTGCCCTTCTCGTCGACCCAGAAATCGCCTTCGCCTTCTTCGCTTTCCTGCTTGGTCAGCTGCGGCACGATGCGGTTGACGCGGATGTACAGCTCCGGCGACTCGTCGGCCGGGCCGGAGATGATCAGCGGGGTGCGCGCTTCGTCGATCAGGATCGAGTCCACTTCGTCGACGATCGCGTAATGCAGAGTACGCTGGTAGCGGTCGGCGCGCGACAGCGCCATGTTGTCGCGCAGGTAGTCGAAGCCGAATTCGTTATTGGTGCCGTAGGTGATGTCGCTGCCGTAGGCCTCGCGCTTGTCGCTGTGCGGCATGCCCGGATACACCACGCCTACGCTCAGGCCCAGCCAGTTGTACAACTTGCCCATCTGCGCGGCGTCGCGGCGCGCCAGGTAGTCGTTGACCGTGACCACGTGCACGCCCTCGCCCTGCAGCGCGTTGAGGTACACCGGCAGCGTGGCCACCAGGGTCTTGCCTTCGCCGGTGCGCATCTCAGCGATCTTGCCCAGGTGCAACACCATGCCGCCGATCAGCTGCACATCGTAATGGCGCATGCCGAGCACGCGGCGGCTGGCCTCGCGGCACACCGCAAAGGCTTCGGGAAGAATCTTGTCCAGGGACTCACCGGCGGCAAGCCGCTGCTTGAACTCCGGGGTCTTGGCTTGCAGCTCGGCGTCAGAGAGCTTCTCGATCGTCGGCTCCAGCGCATTGATCTGGGTGACGAGGCGGGTGAGCTGGCGCAGCTGGCGTTCGTTACGACTGCCAAAGACACGGGTAAGCAGACTGTTGATCATTGAAGAAACCGGTTGAAAAGGAACGGTTTGACCGACGCCGGTCCCCACAGACCCGACCGCCGTAAACGAAACAGGGCGCACTGCGCCCTGTCGATGGCAACACCCTATTGTAGCTTGGGGCGGGCCTTCACGAATCAAGCGCGGCCCGCGCCTTCGTCAACCGCGCCCTTGACGTCCCACCGGCGTGGTTTCACCCAGGAATTTGCGCGGATTGACCACGCGCCCGTCCGCCCAGACCTCGAAATGCACGTGTGCGGCGGTAGAACGGCCGCTGGAGCCGGCACGCGCCACCTGCTGGCCGGCACGCACCAGATCGCCCACCTTCACCACCAGACGCGAGTTGTGCGCATAGCGGGTCACATAGCCATTGCCGTGATCCACTTCCACCACATTGCCGTAGCCGCCACGCACACCGGCGTAGCTGACCACGCCATCGGCAACCGACATCACCGGGTCGCCCACGTTGGCGTGGAAGTCCACACCCTTGTGGAAGGCCGAACCACCGTCGAACGGGTCGGCGCGACCGCCGAAGCCGGAGGTGATGTAGGTGTTGCGGATCGGCATCCGCGAAGGCACCGCGTTCTGCTCGAGCTGATGATCGAACATCAGCGAGGCCAGGACGTCCAGTTGCTGGCCGGAGGCGGAGAACTGCTGCTCCACTTGCCCGAGCGTCTCCTTCAGCTCTTTCACCGGCATGTCGCTGACCGGCTCATCGCCGCCACCGACGCCGACAGGCTCATCGAAGTCGAACTCGCCGTCCTTCAACTTGCCCATCTCGGTGAGGCGCTCGCCCAATGCATTGAGGCGGGTCGCCTGCGCCTGCAGCTCGCCCAGACGGGCGGCCAGCGCATTGACCTGCGCCTGTGAGGCGCGCTGCGCCTGGGCCAGCTCGGCCTGCTGTTGCGCAACCTTGGCCTGCAGCGCGGAATTGGTCACCATGCCGGTGGCGGTGCTTGCACCAACGCCGATCAGCATGCCCAGGCCCAGTACCGCACCAAGCACCACCATCGGCCGATCTGCTGCAACGTCCTGGAACTGCCGGGCCGCACGCTGCGCCCGGGTCTGCCGGGATTTGATGACAAATTTTTTCAACGCCATATGAGTGTCATGTCCAAGCCCAAGTCCAACGCACACACCCCTTCCACTCCACAACCGGCCATCGAGGCCGCGTTGGGGGAAAAGGCTGGCGACCCCTTGCGCCGAGCCTTGTGGCTCGATGCACTGGACCGGCAGTTGCGCTCCCTGTTACCACCTCATCTGGCCACCCGTTGCCGGTTAGCCAATGTCCGAGGCAAACAGCTCGTTTTTCTGGTGGATTCGCCGGTCTGGCATGCCAAGGTGCGACTTGCCGAAACCCAAATCCTGGATGCCGCCCGATCCATCGGACTGGAGGCCACCGCAGTGACCGTCAAGACCGCAACCGCGCCGCTGCATTCCCCAACGCAGCAGAACCGCGACCGTCCTAAACCCGTGTCAGAGGCGACGCACAAAGGTTTGCGCGACGCGTTGGCTTCCTTGCAGGACGTCTTACCGACGAAGCGGTAAGGTCTTCACCGCTCATCCAGAGCGGCCGCCAGTGCGTGAGAGCGTTGCGAAGAGCTCACACGGCCCGACGCATCCTAGCGGGCATGTCGGCCGCAGGAGTTAGGGAATTATTAGATAAATGTTAAGAATGAACAAAAAATACAACTTGATTCACACTTTCTGTGCCAACTAGGGCATTCCCTGACACTACGCGTAGACAGGGCTGGCGTAGGTGACCGGCGGCTGCTCGGTGCCTTCCGGGAAGCTCACCCATTCCCAGGCGGCCTGGTCGGCCAACAACGCACGCACCAGTTTGTTGTTGAGGGCGTGGCCGGATTTGAAGCCTTCGTAAGCACCCAGGATGGCGCCGCCAGCCAGATACAGATCGCCAATGGCGTCCAGAATCTTGTGCCGCACGAATTCGTTGGTGTAGCGCAGGCCGTCTTCGTTGAGCACACGGAACTCGTCCAGCACGATGGCGTTGTCCATTGAACCGCCCAGGCCCAGATTGCGCTCGCGCATGTACTCGAGGTCGCGCATGAAACCGAAGGTGCGCGCGCGCGAAATTTCCGTGACGTACGCCGACGTGGAGAAATCGATTTCCTGGCGCGACTGCTTGGCCGGGATCATCGGGTGATTGAATTCGATGGTGAAACCAAGCTTGTAGCCCTCGTAGGGCTCAAAGCGCGCCACCTTGTCGCCGTCGCGCACTTCCACGGTCTGCTTGATCCGGATGAAGCGCTTGGGCTTGCTCTGTTCGACGATACCTGCCGACTGCAGCAGGAACACGAACGGGCCGGACGAACCATCCATGATGGGCAACTCGGCCGAGGACAGTTCGACGATGACATTGTCCACACCCAAGCCCGCCAATGCGGACATCAGATGTTCGACGGTCTGGATCTTGGCACCGTTGCAGCTCAGGCCGGTGCACAACGTGGTTTCGGTGACCAGCTCGGCATCGGCGGGGACTTCGACGATCGGTTCCAGGTCCACACGTCGGAACACCACGCCATGATCGACCGGAGCCGGTCGTAGCGTCATATACACCTTGTCGCCGCTATGCAGGCCGACGCCGGTGGCGCGAATGGTGTTCTTGAGCGTGCGTTGCTGGGTCATATGCGAAGTCTGGCTGAACAATGCAGACAGACGCTGAATCGACTGCCTGGCCCGCTGAGATTATCAGTATTTTAACAAGTCGCGCGTGACGGAAACTGTCATCACCCGGTCACGCTGTTACAAAAGCTGCCGGATCGGCACCGATCCGGCAGAAATGACATGGCATGGCAATGCACCCCGAAGCGGACTCCGGGGCAAGACGGGCTGCGTCACCGTAGCGACGCGGCCGACGCTCCTTAGTCGGCCTGGCGGCGCAGGAACGCCGGAATATCCAGATAATCGTTGGGCAGGTCAGCCGCCGGCGCCGAGGAGCCGCCGCTGGTGTGGTTGCCGCTGCTGCTGCCAGCCGAGTCGCTGCTCGGACGACGCAGGCCCAGGCCCATGCTGCCGCCGACGGCCTTGGACACCGCGTCGCCGCTGTTGGTGTCGAAGTCGCCGAATTCCGGCTGCCCGGTGGTGGCATTGCGCACCAACTTGATCGGCGCACGCTGATCCGGACGCTGGGGCTGCCGCGCAACCGCACGGTTCAGGCCGGTGGCCACCACGGTCACGCGCACTTCGTCCTGCATGTCCGGGTCGAGCACGGTACCGACGACCACGGTGGCATCTTCCGAGGCGAAGGCTTCGATGGTGCGGCCGATCTCGTCGAACTCGGACATGGTGAAGTCCGGGCCGGCGGTGATGTTGACCAGGATGCCGTTGGCGCCGGCCAGGTTCACATCGTCCAGCAGCGGGTTCTGGATGGCGGCTTCGGCAGCGGCCTGCGCGCGATCGTCGCCGCGTGCCGAACCGGTGCCCATCATGGCCAGACCCATTTCCGACATCACGGTGCGCACGTCGGCGAAGTCGACGTTGATCAGGCCCGGACGCACGATCAGATCGGCGATGCCCTGCACCGCGCCCTGCAGCACGTCGTTGGCAGCGCGGAACGCCTGGATCATGGTGGCGTTGCGGCCCAGCACGGTGATCAGCTTTTCATTGGGGATGGTGATCAGCGAATCGCAATGCTGGCTCAACTCTTCGATGCCCTTCAGCGCCACCTGCATGCGGCGACGGCCTTCGAACGGAAACGGCTTGGTGACCACGGCCACGGTCAGGATGCCCATCTCCTTGGCCAGCTGTGCGACCACCGGTGCGGCGCCGGTGCCGGTCCCGCCACCCATGCCGGCGGTGATGAAGACCATGTCCGCACCCTGCAGCGCGTCCATGATGCGCTCGCGATCTTCCAGCGCGGCCTGGCGGCCGACTTCCGGATTGGCGCCTGCGCCCAGGCCCTTGGTGACGTTGGTGCCAAGCTGCAGCTGCAACTTGGCGCCGCAATTCTTGATCGCTTGCGAGTCGGTGTTGGCGGTGATGAATTCCACGCCATCGACGTTGGTGTTGACCATGTGCGCGACGGCATTGCCGCCGCCACCGCCCACGCCCACAACCTTGATGACTGCGTTGGGAGCCATTTTTTCAATCAGTTCGAAATGTGCCATGTCAGTGTCCTCTTGAGCCGGGAGTGAGAAGTGGGGAGAGGGGAGTCGCAAACGCGCTGGTCCCTGCCCTACTCCGCATCACGGCGAGTGTTGTTGTTTGAAAGTCGGGTCTCGGTTGCGTGGCCATTGATGCGCTGTTGCGCTCAACGACTCACCACACCTGCTCCTCGACGCAATGCCTGCAAAAAAATTTTACCGCCTACCTGCTCGCCGCTCTCTACTTCATCTTCGCAACCGCCGCCGCTTTGCCTTTCGCTCTTGCTCTTGCCAATCCCGAATTCAAACTCCCGAATCTCGGCCCGTCAGAATTCGCCGCGATACCAATTCTTCAATTTCTTGAACAAGCTTCCCGCGCGTCCGGTCGGGATCGACGGGCGACGCGGATGTTCGATCTGGCTGCCCATCAGCAACAGGCCGACGCCCGAGGCATGCACCGGGTTGCCGACGACTTCGCCCAAGCCCGTGACGTGCTGCGGAATGCCTACGCGCACCGGCATTTGCAGCATTTCCTCGGCCAGTTCCACCACGCCTTCCATCTTCGAGGCGCCGCCGGTGAGCACCATGCCGGCGCGCACCATTTCTTCGAAGCCGGAGCGGCGCAGTTCGGCCTGCACCATCTCGAAGATTTCTTCGTAACGGCCCTGCACCGCCTGCGCGAGTGCATGGCGGGGCATGCGGCGCGGCGGGCGATCGCCCACCGATGGCACCTGGATGCTCTCTTCGGCGGTGGCCAGCTGCGCCAGCGCACAGGCGTAGCGGACCTTGATCTGCTCGGCTTCCGGCGTGGGCGTGCGCAGCATGTGCGCGATGTCGTTGGTGACGTGGTCGCCGGCAATCGGCAAGGAAGCGGTATGGCAGATCGCGCCCTGCACGTACACCGCCAGATCGGTGGTGCCGGCGCCGATGTCCACCAGCACCACGCCGAGCTCGCGTTCGTCGGCGGTCAGCACTGCGACCGACGATGCCAGCGACGACAGCACCAGATCGTCGACATGCAGGCCGCACTTCTGCACGCACTTGGTGATGTTGGCGGCGGCCGACTGCGCGCACACCACCAGATGCGCTTGCACCTCCAGGCGCACGCCGGTCATGCCGACCGGGTTACGGATGCCTTCCTGCGAATCGTCCAGCACGTACTCGCGCGGGATCGCATGCAGGATGCGCTGATCGGCAGGAATGGCCACCGCCTTGGCGGCATCGAGCACACGCTCCAGATCGCTCCAGGTCACTTCGCCGTCGCGGATCGGCACGATGCCGGGCGAATTCTTGCACTGCACGTGGTTGCCGGAAATCGAGGCATACACCGAGCGGATCTCGCAGCCAGCCATCAGTTCGGCTTCCTCCACCGCACGCTGGATCGACTGCACGGTGGATTCGATGTCCACCACCACACCGCGCTTGAGACCGCGCGATTCATGCGAACCGATGCCGATCACTTCGATCGGATTGCCGGGCGAGTATTCGCCGACCAGCGCAACGACCTTGGAAGTGCCGATGTCCAGTCCAACGATGAGGGATTTGTCGCCTTTGCGATTCATGTCTTAAAGCCGGGAGTCGGGAGTCGGGAGTCGGGAGTCGTGAAACGCGGATGGACCAGGGCAACCCGAGAGGATGCCGCGCGATGCCGAGGCGTCGATTTTTCCAATCCCGAATCCCCACTCTCCACCGCCCGCCTTTCAACGGTAAATCCATTGGTGTAGCGAAGGTCGGCGCGGGAGATCGGGCGCTGCGGATCGGCCAGCTGCGGCAGCATGCGTGCGAAGCGCTGCAGACGGGCGCGCGCATCGTCGCGGCCGACCACGATCTGCACGCCATTGCTCAGACCCAGCGACCAGCTGCCGCGCGCGTCCATTTCAAGACGCTCCACATCCAGCCCGGTCGGTGCGAACAAGGCGCGCGATTCGTTGTATAGCGCCACCACATCCTGGGTTTTGCTGTCCGGCCCACCCAGCTGCGGCAACTTGAAATCCTTCAACAGCGGCGGGGTGCGAAACAGCCGGCCCTGCTCGGACAGCATGCGGTCGGTGCCCCAGCGCGCAAACGGCTTGTGCTCGGTCACGTGCACTTCCAGCACGTCCGGCCAGCGCTTGCGCACCTGCGCACTTTCCACCCACGGCAAGCGCGCGATGGCGTCCTGCGCCTGCTGCAGTTTCACCGCAAAAAAACCGGCACGCGCATACGGCAACACCACCGCACGCAACTCTTCGGCCGGCACGCGCTTGAAGTCGCCGGACACGCGCAACTTGGCCAACGGCCAACGCTCGGCACCGACCCAGCCATTGAGCACAGCCACCACCGGCAGCGCGACCAACGCCAGCGCGAGCAACCAGGCCAGGATGCGCAGGGTGGCGTTCATGGGCGCGCTCCGCACACGGGATTCGGCATTGGAGATTGGGGGTTGGTCACGGCAGCAGCCACAGCAAAGGCGCGCATGGCACCGCCGTTCACCAATCCCGAATGCCGAATCCCCAATCCCGTCATCACAGCGTCTTCTCCAGCACGCGCCAGACCAGTTCTTCGAAATCGATGCCGAGCTGGCGGGCGGCCTTGGGCACCAGCGAGTGGCTGGTCATGCCGGGAGCGGTGTTCACTTCGAGCAGATACAGCTGGCCGCTGCTGCCATCGCGCATCACGTCCACGCGGCCCCAGCCACGGCAGCCGGCAGCGCGGAACGCATCGAGCGCAAGTTGGCGGATCTGCGCTTCGGGCTCGCCTTCCAGGCCCGGGCACAGATACTGCGTGTCTTCGGCGATGTACTTGGCGTTGTAGTCGTACCACTGGCCCTTGGGCACGATGCGGATGGACGGCAACGCGGTGTCGCCGAGCACCGCAACGGTCAGTTCGTCGCCTTCGATCAACTGCTCCATCAACAGCGCACCGTCGTAGCGGGCAGCCAGGGTCACTGCGTCTTCGAGCTGTGCCTGGTCGAACACGCGGCTGACGCCAACGCTTGAGCCTTCATTGGCCGGCTTGACGATGACCGGTAAACCGAGCTGTTGTGCCGCGACATGAATGTCCGCGGCGCTGGCGCCAGCAGCCAACCGCGCGTAACGCGGTGTCGACAGGCCCAGCGACAGCCACACCTGTTTGGTACGGATCTTGTCCATGCTCAACGCCGAGCCAAGCACATCCGAGCCGGTATACGGCACGCCGAAAGCTTCCATCAGGCCCTGCACGATGCCGTCTTCGCCGCCGCCGTTATGGCCGTGCAGCACATTGAACACGCGATCAAACTGCTGCGCGACCAACGCCTTGGCCAGTGCCGCAATGCCATCGACCGGCTGCGCATCGACGCCGCGCGCACGCAGCGCTTCCAGCACATTGCTGCCGGAGTTCAAGGACACCTCGCGCTCGGACGAAGTGCCGCCGAGCAACACGGCGACGCGGCCAAAGATGGCCGGATCGCTGGTGCGGGCATTGGCGATGACCGCGCTCATGCCGGCTCTCCGACAAACCCGTTGTTGATGATGTGCTGTGCCACATAACCGATATCGCCGGCGCCCATCATCAACAGCAGGTCACCGTCTTGCAGCACGTCCGGCAACACTTCGGCAAGGCTGGCGATCTGGCCGACGACCACCGGTTCGCTGCGGCCGCGCGCACGGATGGCGCGCGCTAGTGCACGCGAATCGGCGCCCGGAATCGGCGCTTCGCCTGCCGGGTAGACCTCGCTCAACACCAATGCGTCGACCGTGCTGAGCACCGCGGCGAAGGCGTCGAACTGATCGCGGGTGCGGCTATAGCGGTGTGGCTGGAATGCGACGACCAGGCGCTTGTCCGGCCAGCCACCACGCGCCGCAGCGAACACGGCTTCGAGCTCGCGTGGATGGTGGCCGTAATCGTCGACCACGCGCACGCGCGCGCCGGTGCTGGTGGTGACTTCGCCCAGATCGTTGAAACGACGGCCGATGCCGGCGAAGTTTTCCAGCGCGCGTGCAATGGTGCCCGGAGCCACGCCGAGCTGCCAGCCGATTGCGGCAGCCGCCAGTGCATTGAGCACGTTGTGACGCCCCGGCAGCGCCAATGTCACTGGCGTGGTGGTGCCTTCCGGCAGACGCAGCGTGAAGCGCATGCGCGGACCGTCCTGCACCACATCTTCGGCGCGCACGTCGGCGTTTTCGCTCATGCCGTAGCTCATCACGTGGCGCGGCGTCCTGCCGGCCAGCGCAGCGACTTCCGGGTCGTCGATGCACAGCAGTGACAGGCCATAGAACGGCAGGCGCTGCAGGAATTCGGCGAATGCGGCCTGGATACGCGCGAAATCGTTGCCGTAATTTTCCAGGTGATCCGCATCGATGTTGGTGATGACGGCCATCAACGGATTCAGGCGCAGGAAGCTGCCATCGCTCTCGTCGGCCTCGGCGACCAGCCATTGGCCGCCACCGAGTTTTGCGTTGGCGCCTGCGGCCAGCAGCTGGCCGCCGATGACGAACGTCGGGTCCAACCCGCCTTCGCTCAGCACCGCTGCAGCCAGGCTGGTGGTGGTGGTCTTGCCATGCGTGCCGGCCACCGCGATGCCGCGGCGGAAGCGCATCAACTCGGCCAGCATCGCGGCACGCGGCATTATCGGAATGCGCTGGCTGCGCGCTTCCATCAGCTCGGGGTTGTCATCGCGAATGGCGCTGGAGACCACCACGCAATCGGTGCCCAACACATTGGCGGCCGAGTGGCCGCGCATCACGCGCGCACCCAGCTTGGCCAAGCGACGCGTGGCCACGTTATCCGAGTTATCCGAGCCGGAGACTTCATAGCCCAGCGTCAACATCACCTCGGCAATGCCGCTCATGCCGGTGCCGCCGATGCCGACGAAATGCACGCGCGGAAACGCGCGCACCAGATCGCCACTGTCCTGCAGACGGCGGATCAAGCTGCACCCCCTGCGAAGGTGCCGGGAGTGAGGATGGCCAGCCTGTGGCTGTCGAAGAGCGAGCGGCATTGGAGATTGGCAACGGCGGCGGTCGATCGCCCCGAAAATTGACCATCAACGGAGTTCTGCATGCTGTCCTGCTTGTGCTGTTGCTCTTTACCAATCCCGAATCCCGCTCGCTCTTCGACAGCCGGAGGCTGGCGATCCCCAGTCCCGGCCTCCTGAAGAATGATGTCGGCGATGCGCTCGGCGGCGTCCGGCTTGGCCAGGGTGCGTGCGGCGTTGGCCATCGACAGGCGACGGGCCGGGTCGGTGAGCAACGTCTGCAACACCTGCTGCAAGCGCACTGCCAGGCTGTCGTCCTGCTTGAGCAGCACGGCGGCGTCGGCCCCAACCAGATATTCGGCATTGCGGGTTTGATGGTCGTCCACGGCGGCGGCAAACGGCACCAGCACGCTGCCGACACCGGCGGCGCACAGCTCTGCAAGCGTGGAAGCCCCGGCACGGCACACCACCAGATCGGCCCACGCATAGGCCGCAGCCATGTCGGCGATAAAGGGTTCGACGCTGGCGTTGACGCTGGCCTGTGCATACGCCACCTCGGCTTCGGCGCGCAGCTTTTCGCCGCACTGATGGCGAACCTCGACATCCGGATGACCGAGTGCGGCCAGCGCTGTCGGCACCGCCTGATTCAACACGCGCGCGCCCTGGCTTCCGCCCAGCACCAAGACGCATACCGGGCCGGTGCGACCGACCAAACGGTCAGCCGGCGCAGGCAGTGCAGCGATTTCTGCACGCACTGGGTTGCCTACCGCTTCTTCGCCAGCAAAGCTGCCCGGAAAGCCGGTCAGCACGCGGCGCGCGAAACGCGACAACACCTTGTTTGTCATGCCAGGTGCGCGATTCTGTTCGTGCACCAGCAACGGCGCACCGAGCAAGCGCGCAGCCAGCCCGCCCGGACCGGCAGCAAAGCCGCCAAAACTGATCACCGCACGCGGCTGGCGCTTGCGCAGCACAAAGCCTGCGGCGCG
This sequence comes from Xanthomonas sp. JL1, assembly GCF_038405005.1. NCBI lineage: Bacteria > Pseudomonadati > Pseudomonadota > Gammaproteobacteria > Lysobacterales > Lysobacteraceae > Xanthomonas > Xanthomonas sp. JL1. Next base: position 15,857 of record NZ_JBBYGR010000052.1, read on the forward strand.
CACTGCGCGCATTACCCGCAGCGGCGCGCCGAGCAACTTCACCATGCCTTTGCCGCGCAGGCCGGTGATGGCCAGCGTATCGATGGGAATGTCGTGCTGCGGCACCAGGCGGGTTTCCATCGCGCCATCGGCACCCAGCCAGGTCACCGGCACGCCGCGCGCGCGCAGCACCTTGGCCACGGCCAGTCCCGGGAAAATATGCCCACCGGTGCCGCCGGCCAGAATCATCACCGGCTGAATACGCGCAGATGGATGTGCGGGCGTTTGCGAGAGATGCGCATAAACGCTCACGCAATCCTCCCAAACGTCGGTTCCACACGCGGTTGCATGCGGCTGGTGCCGCGCAGGATGGCCGATGCCGGTGCTACATGGGCGGCAACCGGGGCGGCGGCAGGTGCGGGCGCAGCGGCAGTGTCGCGTTGCGGCTTGCGCGCAGGCGCGTAGGCCGGCGGTACCGCATCGACCACCGGCTCGGCTGGCTCACCTGGCGAGATGGCCGCGCCCTGCGGAGACAACTTGCTGCGCAGGCGCTCGGCGCGATCGGCCTCGTAGGACACCCGCAGCAGCACACCCATCGCAAGACAGGTCATCAGCACCGATGAACCGCCTGACGAAATCAGCGGCAGGGTCAGCCCCTTGGTCGGCAGGATGCCCAGGTTGACGCCGATCGACACGAAGCTCTGCATTGCGATCCACAGGCCGATGCCGAAGGCGATGTAGCCGGAGAAATGCCGCTTCATTTCCACGCAGCGCATGCCCAGCCAGAAGGCGCGACCGACCAGCAGCGCGTACAACCCGATCACGCCGCACACACCCACAAAGCCCAGTTCCTCGGCGATCACCGAAAAGATGAAGTCGGTGTGCGATTCGGGCAGATAGTTGAGCTTCTGTACCGAGGCGCCCAGGCCTACGCCGGTCCACTGACCGCGACCGATGGCCATCAGGGCGTTGGACAGTTGGTAGCCCGAGCCCAACTGATCCACCCACGGGTCCATGAAGGAGGTCACGCGCCGCATGCGGTACGGCTCGAAGATCACCAATGCCACCAATGCCGGCAGCAACAGCAGGATCGGCAGGATGATGCGCCCGATCGGCGCACCGCCCAGCACAAGCATGCAGGCGGTCACGCTCAGCAGCAGCATCGAGGAGCCGAAGTCCGGCTGCAGCAGCAACAGGCCGACCAAGAGGCCGACCACGAACACCGGTTTGAGCATCGCCTGCCAGGTCGCGTTGACCTCGTCGCGGAAACGCACCAGATAGCTCGCAAGCCAGATGATGTAGAACACTTTCACCGATTCGACCACCTGAAACCGCGACACGCCCAGGTTGATCCAGCGCTTGGCGCCATTGACGGTGCTGCCCAGGCCAGGCACGAACACCACGACGAGCAGCACAAAGCAGGCCAGCAACAGCATCTGGTTATGCTGTTCGATGGTCTTGAGCTCGGTGCGCATTGCCCAGAACGCCAGCGCGATGCCGCCCCCCAGGAACAGCAAGTGGCGGGTCAGGTAGTAGAACGGGCTGGCTTCCAGCTCGATCGAGCTGGACGCCACCATCACCACGCCCAGCGAGGCGAGCGTGACCGCGGCCCCGAGCAGCCACGGATCGTAGCGGCCGCCGATGGCGTCCAGTCGTGTGGCCTGGCGGGACATGTCGTTCATCAGCGCACCTTCAACGTGGCAAGGCCGATCAGCACCAGCACCACCGAAATGATCCAGAAACGCACGATCACGCGCGGCTCCGGCCAACCCTTGAGTTCGAAATGGTGGTGGATCGGCGCCATGCGGAACACGCGCTTGCCGGTCAGCTTGAAGCTGGCCACCTGGATGATCACCGACAGCGTTTCGATCACGAACACGCCGCCCATGATCACCAGCACCATTTCCTGACGCACGATCACCGCGATGGTGCCGAGCACCGCGCCCAGCGACAGCGCGCCGATGTCGCCCATGAACACCATTGCAGGGTAGGTGTTGAACCAGAGAAAGCCCAACCCTGCCCCGGCGATCGCCGAGCAGATGATGATCAGCTCGCCAGCGCCGGGAATCAGCGGGATTTTCAGGTATTCGGCAAACACCACGTTGCCCGACGCATACGCGAACACCCCCAGCGCGCAGGCCACCAGCACGGTCGGCATGATGGCCAAACCATCCAGGCCGTCGGTGAGGTTCACTGCATTGGAGAAACCCACGATCCAGAAGTAGGCGATCACCACGAAGCTCACGCCGACCAGCGGCAGCGCGATGGACTTGAACATCGGGATGTAAAACGTGATCGCCGCCGGGACGTCGGCGGTGTAGTACAGGAACAAGCCGGCCGCCAGGCCGAAGATCGACTGCAGCAGATACTTCCAGCGCGATTTCAACCCATTCGGGTCGCGACGCACGATCTTGATCCAGTCGTCGTACCAGCCGATCGCACCGAAGCAGATCATCACCGCCAGCACCAACCACACATAGCGATTACGCAGGTCGCCCCACAGCAGCACCGACAAGGTGACGGTGAGCAGGATCAGCGAGCCGCCCATGGTCGGCGTGCCGGCCTTGGAAAAATGCGTCTGCGGGCCGTCCTGGCGGATCGGCTGGCCGCCCTTGAACTGGGCGAGCTTGCGGATCACCGCAGGGCCCATCCACAACGACAGGAACAGCGCGGTCAACGCAGCCAAAATGCCGCGGAAGGTCAAATAGTTGAACAGCCCGAACAGGCTCTCCAGTTGCTGCAGCCAACGGGCCAGCTCAAGCAGCATGGGATGCGCCCTCCGCCGATGCGAGCAGCGCGGTGACGACGCGGTCCATCGCGCTGCCGCGCGAACCCTTCACCAGGATCGTGATGGAGGCGGCACCTGAAAGAGCGGCCGTGGACGGCGATTTCTGTTGGTGAATCACTGCATGTTCCTGCGTATTTCCCGATGCGTGTTGCTGTGTGCTTGTTTCCCGGCTGGCGGTATCGACCAGATCTGCCTGCAAGGCGTCGATCAACTCGCCGTGTGTGGCGAACACGCGGCCGCCGTCGCCAAATGCCTGCGCCGCGGCGGCGCTGAGCTCGCCCAGCGCGTACAGCCGCTGCAGCTTGGCCGCGCGTGCGCGACGTCCGGCAGCGGCATGCAATGCGAGGCCTTCGGCGCCGAGTTCGCGCATGTCGCCGAGCACCAGCCAGCCTTCGCCGGGTGCGGCGGCCAACGCATCGATGGCCGCATCCAGCGAGCCAGGGTTGGCGTTGTAGCTGTCGTCGATCAGCACCGCGCCACTCGGTAAGGTCTGCGCGATTTGCCGACCGGCCACCGGATGCGCCTGCGCCAGACCGGCCGCGATCACCGGCAAGGCGATGCCGGCACCAAGTGCCAGACCGGTTGCCGCCAAGGCGTTGAGCACGTTGTGGCGGCCCGGCAACGGCAGTGCAACCTGCGCTTCGCCCTGCGGGGTCACCAAGGTGAACTGCGCAGCGCCAGCCTGCAGTTGCAGCTCACGCGCCGTGATATCGGCACCGATCTGCAAGCCGTAGCGCACGATGCAACGTCCCTGCGCCGGCTGCGCCTGCAACTGCTGCTCGAACCACATGCCAAAAGCGTCATCGGCATTGATCACGGCCACGCCATCGGCGGGCAGCGCGGCGTAGATGGCGCCCTTGGTCTGTGCAACGCCGAGCAAGCTGCCCAGGCGTTCCAGATGGGCGGGCGCGATGTTGTTGACCAGCGCGACATGCGGCTGCGCGATATCGGTCAGATAGGCAATATCGCCCGGCTTGCCTGCACCCATTTCGTAGATCGCAAAGTCCGCATCGTCAGGCGCGGCAATCACGGCCAGCGGCAAACCGATCTCGTTGTTGCGGTTGCCCGGCGTGGCGTACACGGTCGTGCCCTCCACGCGCCCGGCTTCCTGCAGGATCGACAGCAGCAGCGCCTTGACGCTGGTCTTGCCGTTGGAACCGGTCAACGCGAGCACGCGCGTGACGCGGTCGCGCTGCATACTGGCAGCAATCCGCGCCAGTGCCAGCTCGGTATCTTTCACCACCACCTGCGGTACGCTCAGCGCCGGCAGCAGGCGCTCCACCAGCAATCCGCTGGCCCCACGCGCGACGGCGTCGGCGGCAAAGTCATGTCCATCGAAACGCTCGCCGCGCAGCGCGCTATACAGGCTGCCATTGGCGAGCGTGCGGGTGTCGTTGCCGACCGCATCGATCATGGCGTCGTCGCCATGCAGTTCGCCGCCGGCCCAATGCGCAATCAATGACAGTGGGGTGAGCTTCATGGGCGCACTCCCAACACGGTGCGCGGCAGCAGCGCCTGCGCCGCCACGATGGCGTCGTCGAAGGCATGCCGCACGCCGGCAACTTCTTGGTATGGCTCGTGTCCCTTGCCGGCGATCAACACGATGTCGGACGCGCTGGCCATGGCGATGGCCTGATGGATCGCTGCGGCGCGGTCGCGCTGTACGATGGCGGCATCCGGGCGCGCGAAGCCGCGCAGGATATCGGCCACAATCGCATCGCCATCTTCGCCACGCGGGTTGTCGTCGGTGACGATTGCCACATCGGCGTTGAGTTCTGCAATCGCCGCCATCTGCGGGCGTTTGCCGGTGTCACGTTCACCACCGCAGCCGAACACGCAGATCAGCCGGTCCTGCGCATGCGAACGCAGGCTGCTCAATGCCTGTTCCAGCGCATCCGGGGTGTGTGCGTAATCGACCACCACCAATGGTGCGCCATGTGCGCCACCGAGACGGTTCATGCGGCCATGGATCGGCTGCAACTGACCGAGCACGGTGGCGATCTGCGCGGGTGCGATGTCCAGCGCCCACAACGCGCCGGCCACGGCCAGCAGGTTGTCCACGTTGAAGCGGCCCAGCAACGGCGAATGCACCGGATGCACTTCGCCCTGGATATTCAGGGCGAAGTTGATGCCGTTGTGGTCCAGCTGCAATGCCTGCGCGCTCACGCTGGCATCGGCATGTGCGCGCGAGCTCACGCCGATCGCGCGCAGCACGGGATCGCGCGAAGCGAACAGCGTGCGGCCGAAGCCATCGTCCAGATTCACCACGGCGGCTTTCAAGCCAGGGCGGGTGAACAGCTTGGCCTTCGCGGCGCCGTATTGCGCCATCTCGCCGTGGTAATCGAGATGATCGCGGGTGAGATTGGTGAACACCGCGACGTCGAAATGCACCGCATCCACGCGGCCCTGATCGAGCGCGTGCGAGCTGACCTCCATCGCCACCGCCTGCGCGCCCTCATCGCGCAACTGCGCCAGCAACGCATGCGTGGGCAGCACCAGCGGCGTGGTGAAACCGGTCGACACGGCCGCACCATACAGACCGACGCCAAGGGTGCCGAGCGTGCCGGTGGGCGTACCGAGCAGCGTCAGCGCCTGCGCCAGCAACTGTACGGTGGAGGTCTTGCCATTGGTGCCAGTGACGCCGACCATGCGCATTGCATGCGACGGCCGGCCATGAAATTGATCGGCCATCACGCCAAGGCGCGCGCGCAAACCGGGCACGGCAATCGCATCGACGGGGACCGGCAGACCGTCCGGAGCCGGCGGCTCGAACAACACCGCTGTTGCGCCATTGGCGCGCGCTTGTTCGACAAAGCCCAGGCCATGCGCACCGAAGCCGGCGATCGCCACGAACGCATCGCCCGGAGCAACGGTACGGCTATCCATCACCAGACCGGAGACCTGCACGTCGTGCGGCAGCGCCACGTCCGGCAGCAACTGCGAAAGCGCCATGGAACGGCTCACTGGCGGCTCTCCTGCAACGGCGCGGGCTGCGCTGGCGCGGCGGCCGGCGCAGGCGCCAGTGCGGTCGGGATGCCGGCAGACACTTCGTCCACCGGGTCCGGCACCAGCGCCGGATCCAGATCGGCCGACTGCGGCTTGACCATGGGCTGGCCGGTCTTGCCGGCAGCCTGTGCGGCCAGCCATGACTGGATGTCGTCCGGCGGCACGTCCATCAAGCGCAGCGCGCCTTCCATCACCTTGTGGAACACCGGCGCCGACACCAGGCCGCCGTAGTACACCTTGCCCTGCGGATCGTTGATCACGATGACGGTGGCAAAGCGCGGGCGCGTGGCAGGTACCAGACCCGCGAACAGCGCGTTGTAATGCCCGCGCTCGTAGCCGCTGGCGCCGTTCTTGCGCGCGGTACCGGTCTTGCCGGCGACGTGATAGCCCAGGATCGCCGCGCCCTTGGCGCCGCCTTGGGTGACCACGGTTTCCATCATGTCGATGACCTGCCGCGCCACTTCCGGCGTGATCACCTGACGGGTTTCGTTGTGCTGGCCGCGCACGAAGGTGGGCGGGGTGAGCTTGCCGCCGTTGCCCAGCGTGGCGTACGCCTGCGCAATCTGCAGCGGCGTCACCGACAGGCCGTAGCCATACGACATCGTGGTCTTGGACGGGCCGCTCCAGCGTGCCGGCTGCAACACCACACCGGCCGATTCACCAGGAAATCCGCTATGCGGCGCACTGCCGTAACCGAAGTTGCGGATCGACTGATAGAAGGTCTGGTCCGGCACCTTGGCGGCGATCTTGGCCGCACCGATGTTCGAGCTGCGGGTGATCACGCCAGTGACATTGAGCACGCCGTTATTGTGTGGCACATCGCGAATGGTGAAGCGCCCCACCGACATGTAGCCGGGGTTGGTATCGATGACGGTGTCCTTGGTCACCACGCCGGCAGTCAGCGCGGTGGCCACGGTCAGCGGCTTCATCGTCGAACCCGGCTCGACCAGATCGGTGACCGCGCGGTTGCGGCGCGCCGACGGGTTGATGCCGGTGACCGAATTCGGGTTGTAGGTGGGCAGGTTGACCATCGCCAGCACTTCGCCAGTGGCCACGTCCATCACCACCATCGAACCGCCTGCTGCGTTGTTTTCGACCAGGGCGTTACGCAGTTCCTTGTAGGCCAGGAACTGGATGCGGCGGTCGATGCTCAGCGTCAGGTCCTTGCCCGGTTGCGCCGGACGCACCAGGTCCACGCTTTCCACGATGGCGCCTCGCGCATCGCGCACCACCTTCTTGGAACCGGGCTTGCCGCGCAGCCATTCGTCGAAGGCCAATTCAAGGCCCTCCTGCCCGCGGTCGTCGATGTTGGTGAAGCCCAGCACGTGGGCCATCGCTTCGCCTTGCGGATAGAAGCGACGGAACTCGCGCTGCGAGAACACGCCGGGAATTTTCAGATCGACAATCGCATGCGCCTTGTCCGGATTGATGCGGCGCTGCAGGTACATGAATTCCTTGCCGGCCTTCTGTGCCAGCTTGGCGTTCAATTCGTCCAGCGGCTGTCCGAGCGCCTTGGCCAGCTCGGGAATGCGGTCCGGGTTGCGCAGCAATTCCTGCGGATTAACCCAGATCGATTCCACCGGCGTGGACACCGCCAGCGGCTCGCCGTTGCGGTCGGTGATCATGCCGCGCGAGGTGGCGATAGGCAGTTCGCGCAAGTAACGCGCTTCGCCCTGACGCTGATAGAAATCGCGGTTGACCAGCTGCACGAACGCGGCGCGCCCGATCAACGTCACCGAGCACAAGCCCAAGGCGATGCCGACCAGGGTCAGGCGACCACGGAGATTGAAATTGCTGCGAGTGCGGTTACGGCCGGTTTTCATGGCGCCCATCCCTGTGCGCCACCCGGCGGGCAGCTTCGCTGTGCAAAACGGCTGTCCTGCCGTTTTGTCGTTGGCGCACATTCGTGTGCGCCACCCTGCGTGCTGCTTTGCTGTGCAAAACAGATGCTCTTCTGCTTTGTCATGGGCGTATCACCACGATGTCGTTGGTCTCCGGGAACTTCATCCCGATACGCGCACGCGCGACCTGATCGACCCGATTGCTTTCCGCCCACGTGGCCTGCTCCAGCTGCAGCCGGCCGAATTCGATATTCAACTCGTCGCGCGTGTGTTCGAGCTTGGACAACTGCACGAACAGCTTGCGATGCATGTGGCGCATGTACACGACACCGATCGCCGACGCGATGCTGCAGGCAAGCAGCACGAGGAGCAGCAGGCGGCTCATCGGGCGTCTCCTTGAGACGCCGGGATTGGGGATTGGGGATTGGGGATTCGCCCAGAGCGCCTCTCCAATCCCGAATCCCCAATCCCCAATTCCAACTTTTCAGCCACCCGCAGCACCGCGCTGCGGGCGCGTGGGTTGACGTTCAATTCGGCGTCGTCGGCCTTGATCGCGCCGCTCACCAATTGCAGCGTCGGCACGAACGGCTGCGCTTCGGGCAGGCGGCGATTGCTCGGCGGGGCCTTGGCGTAGCGGGCCATGAATTGTTTGACGATGCGATCTTCCAGCGAATGGAAGCTGATCACCGCCAGCCGGCCGCCGGGCTTGAGCGCGGCAAGCGCTGCATCCAGGCCGGTTTCCAGATCGTCGAGTTCGCGATTGATGTAGATGCGGATCGCCTGAAAGCTGCGTGTGGCCGGGTGGGTCTTGCTGTCGCCGCGCGGCATCACCGAGGCGATCAGATCGGCCAGTTGGGCGGTGCGCAGCAGCGGCTGTTCGGCGCGGCGCGCCACGATGGCGCGCGCGATGCGGCGGCTCTGGCGTTCTTCGCCATAGGTCCACAGCACATCGGCGATCTCGCGATCGGTCGCCTGCGCCAGCCACTGCGCCGCGCTCTGGCCGCTGTCCGGGTCCATGCGCATGTCCAGCGGGCCGTCCTTGCCGAAGCTGAAACCGCGCCCGGCCACCTCCAGCTGCGGCGAAGACACGCCCAGATCCAGCAGGATGCCGTCGACAGTGGCAGCGGCAACCACCTGACCGAGCCCGGCGAAACTACCGCGATGGATGGACACGCGCGCATCGCCACCGAACGTCTGTTCGGCCACTGCGATCGCTTCAGGGTCCTTGTCCATCACCAGCAGTCGACCTCCCGGGCCAAGGTGTTCCAGCACGCCGCGTGCGTGTCCGCCACGTCCGAACGTGCCATCGAGATAGGTTCCGTTTTCGGTCACTTGCAGGCCATCCAGAACCTGCGTGTAGAGCACCGGCACATGGGCCGCCGGCGGCTGCGACACCGGGTGACCGGGCTGCGCTTCACCGCGCATCCGGGCACCCCGGCTCACAACCTGAGATCGAGCAATTCATCGCCCAGATCCCCGTCAGACAATGTCTGCTGGATCAGTGCGCGATGTGCCTGCTCGCTCCAGAGTTCGAATTTGTCGCCCATACCCAGCAGCACGGCTTTTTTCTCGATGCCAACCGCATTGCGATGGCTGGCCGGGATGCTCAGACGGCCATTGGCGTCCAGCTCGAGCACGGCCGAAGAACCCACCAGTTTTTGCTGCAGCGTGCGGATCACGCGCTGGGTATTGGGCTTGGACATCACATCGTCGCGCACCCGTTCCCACTCCTTTTCCGCGTACAGCCACAGGCATCCGGCTTCGAACGGGTTGTAGGTGAGTACCAGGCGGTTGCCGCTGACACGCGTAACGAGGTCGCGGTATGCGGTTGGCACCGCCATACGCCCCTTGTCGTCCACCGTGATGGCAGTCTCGCCCTGAAACACCGAATGCAACCTCGAATACCCGCTGGGGGATCATTGAACCACGAAAAACCACAAAACACCTGGTTTTCCCTCCGTTGCCCACCTTAGCAGCGCATCAAAGGTTGTCAACAACTTTGAGGTCCATAAATCGCTAGTCGCATCAATGAGTTGCAGCACTCTTTAGAGACTTGTTCAAAGGTTATCCACAAGTTGCTGTTTCGTCTCAGATTTTGAGATTGAACGGAAATTCAGGGGCGTGAAGACCATGTAAACCCGACCCCAGTCTCACTTCACGCTGCGCCAGCGGCAGACCGCAACTGCGCAAACCGGCGACAATCGACGCCATGTGCCTGGTCGCTCTTGCCTGGAAAACCCATCCGCGCTGGTGCCTGCTGCTAGCCGGCAACCGCGATGAATTCCACGAACGCCCCACCGCGGCGCTGGCGCAGTGGGCGGCACCGGCAGAGAACGTGCTTGCGGGCCGCGACCTGCGCTCTGGCGGCAGCTGGGTGGGCCTGGGTCAGGACGGCCGCGCTGCGGTGGTCACCAACGTTCGCGCCCCGCTTGCCACCGCCTCGGGGCGCTCGCGCGGGAATCTGATTGCCGACTATCTGTCCGGCAGCCTGGGCGCTACCGCGTACGCCGACGCACTGGCCGGCGCCGCCCACGCGTTCCCACCCTTCAACTTCTTACTGTGCGACGCCGACCGCTGCGAGCACCTGAGCAATCACCCTTCGCTGGCGCGGCCACTGGCGGCGGGCATCCATGGCATGTCTAACGGACCGCTGGACGCGCTGTGGCCCAAAACCGCCGCACTGACCGAGGTGCTGCGCCACTGGTGCGCCCACGGCAATGAAGACCTTCAGCCACTGTGGGCTGCGTTGGGCAACCCGGCCATCGCCCCCGATGCTGCGCTACCGCAGACCGGCGTGGACCTGCCCATCGAACGCCTGCTCTCGGCCGCCTTCATCACCGGACCCAGCTACGGCACCCGCGCCAGCACCATCGTGGCGGTGGACGATCGAGGGCAGGGCTTTATCCATGAACGCCGTTTCGGCCCAAACGGGCTCTTCCAGGGCGAGACCCGGTTGGAGATCCCGGGAGCGCGTTGACACTCCAGGATCATGCGCATCGCATGCGCATAAGCCGGGCGCCAGCGCATGAACCGCTACTACGATGTTTCTGCGCAGAAGAAGCCGCTGAATCTGAACATCAACGCCGACCTGGCGGCGCAAGCCCGCACGCTGACCGGCAATCTCTCGGCAAAGGTCGAAGCGCTGCTGGCCGAGTACGTCACCAAGGAACGCGACAGCCACAGCGCAAGAGCGCTTGCGCTGCAACGCGCCGCGAGCGAATGGAAGGCCTTCACTGAGGCGCACGGCTCCTTCGCCGACGAGTTCTCCACACTTATTGACCGACCAGTTCGATGTCTACGCCAATGTCGGCCAGAACAAGAACATCCCGTACGTGGTCGTCGTTCAGTCGAAAATTTTCGACGCCGCACCACGCCGCGTCGTCATCCCCCTGGTCCGAAAGTCCACGCAGTCCCCGACCCCATCCCGCGTCACCCCGGAACTCACCGTGGCCGGCCACAGCGTCATCCTGCAACCGCTGGAAACGACTTCGGTGCCGCTGGCCGTGCTCAACAAACCTGCCGGCACATTGAAAGACCAGGGCCAACTCATCATCGACGCCCTGGAGGAGCTATTCACCCGCTCGTTCGGCTAGCGCCAAACGCAGTTGCAGGCATTTCGAATTGCGTGCCCCCATCCGCCCTTCGGGCACCTTCCCCCGCACGCGGTGGAAGGGAGTCGATCGCGTGGCGAGAGCCTCGACCAACTACCTACCTGCAAGCCCCCTTGAGTCAAGGGGGCGCGGCGACAGCCGCGGGGATGTGGCATGCCCGGAGCGGGACCCGCGTTTTGTACCGCCAACGGCGGTACGAAGCGTGGACACCTTCGAAGGGCGAACGCCCAAAGAAGGCGGCAGCGCGTGGCGAGAGCCTCGACCAACTACCTACCTGCAAGCCCCCTTGAGTCAAGGGGGAGCGGCGACAGCCGCGAGGACGTGGCATGCCCGGAGCGGGACCCGCGTTTTGTAACGCCAACGGCGGTACGAAGCGTGGGCGCCTTCGACGGGCGAACGCCCAAAGAAGGCGGCGGAGCCGGCCGATAAGCCGGGTTCTGTCGTGGACAGTCATTCGTCTAGGCGCTACGTCACCGCAGCGCTCAAGCAACCTACCCGGATCCAGCGCGGGCCACGCCAATGGATCCCTATTTGGTCTTGCTCCAGGTGGGGTTTGCCGTGCCGGTCCGTTACCGGACTCGCGGTGCGCTCTTACCGCACCATTTCACCCTTACCGGCTCCCCGAAAGGAACGTAGGCGGTATCTTTCTGTTGCACTGTCCGTCGGCTTGCGCCGCCCAGGCGTTACCTGGCACCTTGCCCTATGGAGCCCGGACTTTCCTCGGCACTCTTGCGAGTGACGCGACTGTCTGGCCGACTCCGCCGGGGCGCATTCTACGCTATCGCCACCATGCAGAACGGCACGGCGATTTCAAGCTTGCCATTGCCCCGTAGGAGCGCATCTGGGCGCGAGAAGCCGTACCGACCAACCACATTCGCCTCCAGGCACGGCCCTGCAACGGCAAGCCTAGCCGCCATACAAGGCCTTCCGCGGCGCGCCGGTCAGCTCGGCCGCGAGCTTGGCGGCGGTGGACGGCGGCAGGTGTTCGGCGAGCTTGGCGTAGACGCGGCGGCCTTCGGCGAGCTGGCCGTCGGCGGCATCGGCGGCACCTTGCACCATTACCACGAACTCGCCCTTGCGCTGGTTGTCGTCGGCTTCGACCTGGGCCTGCAGTTGCGCCAGGGTGCCGTCGAGTACGGTTTCGAACAGTTTGGTCAGCTCGCGGGCAATGACCGCCGGGCGTTCGTCGCCGAAGGCCAAGCGCAGGTCGGCCAGTGATTCGACGATGCGGTGCGACGATTCGTAGAACACCAGGGTACGGGTCTCGCCGGCCAGCCGCGTCAGGCGCTCGCGGCGGGCGGCGCTCTTTGCCGGCAGAAATCCTTCGAAGCCAAAACGGTCGCTGGGCAGGCCGGCGACGCTGAGCGCGGCAATCGCAGCACAGGCGCCGGGTACGGGGCTGACCTTGATGCCGGCGGCGCGGGCGGCGCGCACCAGCTTGAAGCCAGGGTCACTCACTAGCGGGGTGCCGGCGTCGCTGACGATGGCCAGCGATTCGCCCTCGCGCAGGCGTGCCACGATGCGTTCGGACATGGCCTCTTCGTTGTGGTCGTGCAGAGCCAGCAGTGGGCGGTCGATGCTGAAATGGCTGAGCAACTGGCGAGTGTGGCGGGTGTCCTCGGCGCAGATTGCGGCCACGCCACGCAGCACCTCCTGCGCGCGCGGCGACAGGTCGGCCAGGTTGCCGATCGGCGTGGCGACCACGTGCAGGGTTCCAGGGGACGTCATCAGCGGTTTTCCGGGGGCAAAGGGTAGAATCGTAGCGTTTTTAACAGTCCGCCCTGGCGGCCCCTGTCCAATGGATCTGAAATGAACAAGCGTGTTGCAAGGATCTCCGCCCTCTCGCTGATGGTGATGCTGGCCGCCGGTTGCGCCACCAGCAGCGTCACGCCGACCGCTTCGCCGACGCCGAGCGCGGCATTGGCGCTGCTGGACCAGAGCGAGCCGCGCGAAGCCGCGCAGCAGCTGGAAGCCGAAGCCGCCAGTGCCAGCGGAGTGCAGCGCAGCCGATTGCTGGCTGCGGCCGCGTTCGGTTGGCACGACGCTGGCGACGATGCGCGTGCCCGTACGTTGCTGGCGCAGGTCAACGCGCGCCAGCTGAGCGGCGAGGAACGCGCCCGCTTCGGGCTGCTCACCGGCGAGTTGGCGGTGATCGACAAGCAGAGTGTGCAGGCGTTACAGGCGCTGGGCGACAGCCCGCAGGGACTGACCCAGCCGCTGCAGACGCGTTGGTTTATGGCACGCACCGCCGCACTGGAAGCGACCGGCGACCTGTTCGGCGCGGCCGCCAACCGCGCGCGCGCCGATGCCAGCCTGACCGGCACCGCGCGCAGCGAGAACCAGCGCGCGATCGTGCGCCTGCTCGCCGCCCTCGACGACGCCACCCTCAAGGGCCGCACCGCCGCACTGCCGGCCGGCGACCCGCTGTACAACTTCGCTGGGCGCGCGTTGATCAGCCGCGGTCTGGGACTGCCGCGCGCGTTCGAGCGCGATGCGCAGTGGGGCTTCGACACCAGCAAGCGCCCGCCGGCCGAACGCGATGGCTACCGCCCACCGGTCAAGCTGGGTGTGCTGTTGCCGATCACCGGCAACCTGGCCACCGTCGCCGCGCCGGTGCGCGATGGCCTGCTGGCCGGCTACTACGCGGAAACCCGCCGTCGCCCGGAAGTGCAATTCTTCGACACCGCCGGCACGCCAGCCGGTGCCAATGCCGCCTATGACAAGGCCGTGAGTGCCGGGGTGGATTACGTGGTTGGCCCGTTGGGGCGCGACGAAGTCAGCGCGCTGTTCGCGCGCGGCCAGCTGGCGGTGCCGGTGCTGGCGCTCAACCGCCCCACCGACAACAAGGCCCCACCCAGCGGCAGCGCCGGGTTCTCGCTGGCGCCGGAAGACGACGGCATCATGGCCGCCGAATATCTGCTCTCGCGCGAACGCCGCAACGTGCTGATCGTCGGCACCAGCGACGACAACGGCAAGCGCACCATCAAGGCCTTCCGCGACCGCTTCACCGAACGCGGCGGCACCGTCGCCGGCAGCATCAGCGTGGCCGATGCGCCGGGCGATATCGGTGCGCAGTTGCGCAATTACGGCACGGCCGATGCGGTGTTCCTGGCAGTGCGCGGCAACACTGCACGTGCGCTGGCGCCGCAGCTGGCACTGGCCGGGTTCGCCGGCAAGTCGCGCGTGGGCACATCGCAGTTGGTGGCCGGCACCGGCAAGGTCGAAGACGATCTGGTGCTGGATGGCATCGTCTACCCGAGCGAAACGTGGACCGTCCTGGGCGTGTCCGGCCTGCCGGCAGTGAGCGAGGTGGCCAGCACCCTGCCCAGCGCACGCGGCCCGGCCGCCCGCCTGTTCGCATTCGGCTACGACGCCTGGAAGATCACTGCGTACCTGGAAAAACTCGCCACCGGCAGCGATGGCGGCCTGCACGGCGCCACCGGCACCTTGCACCTGGATGGCTTCGGCAATGTGCTGCGCACGCCGGCCTGGTCCACCTTCAGCGGTGGCCGTCCGACCCCGATCGCCGACGGCCGCTGAGGCCATGCCGGCAGCGCGTCAGCAGCGTGGTGCGGGGGTCGAAGCGGCCGCACGCGCATTGCTGGAGCAGGCCGGTCTGCGGTTGGTGGTCGGCAATGCCAACTACCGCGGCGGCGAACTGGATCTGGTGATGCGCGATGGGCAATCGCTGGTGTTTGTGGAAGTGCGCTACCGGCGCGACGATCGCTTCGGTGGCGGCGCGGCATCGGTGGACTGGCGCAAGCGCCGCAAGCTGGTGCTGGCTGCGCAGCTGTTTCTTGGCGCTCACCCCGCACTGGCAGCGCTGCCCTGCCGCTTCGATGTGGTCGATGCCAGCGGCGAACCGCCGGTATTGCACTGGATCCGCGACGCGTTCCGCGCCGACGATTGCTGACCGCCGCCGACGCGCACCCCGACGTTCCGATGCCAACCATCATGACCCACACTGCCGTGCCTCTGGCGCTGTGGTGCGCCAGTGAACGCAGGCGCATCTGGCCGCGCCTGCTCGTGGCCGGTGTCGTGGCCGCCATGGTGCCGGATGCCGATGTGTTGGCGTTCGCGCTGCATATTCCCTACGCCGATGCGTTCGGCCACCGTGGCGCCAGCCACTTGTTGTTGTTCGCCGCGTTGATGGCGTTGTTCGGCGCTGCGGCACATCGTCTGTTGCGAGCGGATGCCGTGCAGGCAGCTGTGCTTTTGTGCGTCTGCACCGCATCGCACCCGCTGCTGGATGCGATGACCTCCGGCGGCCTGGGCGTTGCGCTGGGTTGGCCGTGGAGCGGGACGCGCTGGTTCGCACCGTGGCGGCCGATCCGAGTGTCGCCGTTCGCGACCGGCTTCTTCAATGCGCACGGCCTGACCACGTTGCTCTCCGAGCTGCGCTGGGTCTGGTTGCCGCTCACCGTCGCCGTGCTGGGGTGGAAATGCATCCAGCGCGCGGCACCACAGGATCGCGTGTCATGACCGATGTACTTCCCACCGCACTTGCCGAGCTGTTGGCCGCGCGCCTGGATGCCGATGGCTGGTTGACCGGCGACGATGCGCGCCGCCGCTATGGCGAAGACGATTCGCGCCGCTGGGCATTGCCTGCTGCCGTCGCCTTGCCGCGCGACACCGATGACGTCGTGGCGATCGTGCAGGCGTGTCGCGCCTATGGCGTGCCGATCGTGGCGCGCGGCGCCGGCACCGGCACCACCGGCGCGGCAGTGCCATTTTCCGGCGGCGTGGTGCTGTCGATGGCGCGCATGAATCGCATCGTTGCGCTGCGACCGGAAGACCGCTGCGCAGTGGTGCAACCGGGCCTGCTCAATGGCGACTTGCAGCAGGCGCTGCAGCCGCATGGATTGTTCTGGCCACCGGATCCGTCCAGCGCGGAGATCTGCAGTATCGGCGGCAACTTATCCACCAACGCCGGTGGACCGCGCGCGGTGAAATACGGCGCCACCCGCGACAACGTACTCGGCCTGGTGGCGGTGACCGGCACCGGCGAAGTGATCCGCTGCGGCGGTGCGTACACCAAAAATTCCACCGGCTACGACCTGACGCATCTGTTGGTCGGCAGCGAAGGCACCTTGGCGATCATCATCGAGGCCACGTTGAAACTGACCCCGCGCGCAATCGCACAGGCCGGCTTGCGCGCGCTGTATCGCGATGCGTCCAGCGCCGCAGCGGCGGTGTCGCGGCTGATGGCGCAACCGACCACGCCGACCATGCTGGAATTCATGGATGCCAGCGCGATCGCACTGCTACGCCGCAACGGCAGCGACGTGCCCGACGCCGGCGCCATGCTGTTGATCGAAGCCGATGGCGATCACGACACACTGCCTTACGCATTGCAGGCCCTGCACGATGCCGCCGATGGCGAAGGCGTGCTGAGCCTGGACGTGGCCGCCGATGGCAGCGCACGCGACAAGTTGTGGGCGGCACGCCGCGCCCTGTCGCCGGCCTTGCGCACCATCAAACCCGGCAAGATCAACGAAGACGTGGTGGTGCCGGTGTCGCGCATTCCCGCACTGGTGGCCGGCGTGGAAGCGCTCGCTGCCGAATTCACATTGCCCATCGTCGCCTTCGGCCATGCCGGCAACGGCAACCTGCACGTCAACATCATGTACGACCCGGCCGATGCCGACGAAGATGCGCGTGCGCATGCCGCGCTGCCCCGTCTGTTTACGCTGGTGCTGGGACTGGAAGGCACGCTCTCCGGCGAACACGGCATCGGCGTGGCCAAACGCGATTTCATGGCACAGGCGTTCAGCGCATCCACGCTGGCGGCGATGCGTGCGATCAAGGCCGCACTGGACCCGGATGGGATCTTGAATCCTGGCAAGGTGTTGCCGCCCGCCTAGCGACGCGCTTGCCTCAGCGCGTCACCCCGATAAACCGCAGCCCCACGCCGGGTTCGGTGACGATGTAATGCGGGGCGGCGGCATCGTCCTGCAGTTTCTGGCGCAGTTTGCCGACCAGGATGCGCAGGTAGTGGGTGTCTTCTTCGTGGGTGGGGCCCCACAGTTCGCGCAGCAATTGCGGTTGGGTCACCACGCGGCCGGCGTGCTTGAGCAGCAGTGCGAGCAAGGCGTATTCCTTGCGGCTCAGCGGCACGGCTTCGCCGTTGAGGGTGACTTCGCGCAGGCCCAGATGGATGTGCAGGCGGCCATCGTCGAACACGCTTTCTTCCACCGTGCTGCCGGCACCGGCCTGACGCAGCAATACGCGGATGCGTGCCATCAATTCCTGCACGCCGAAGGGTTTGGTGACGTAATCGTTGGCGCCGGCATCGAGCGCGGCGACCTTTTCGGTTTCGCCGGCACGCACGGTGAGCATGATCACCGGCACGTTGGACCACTGACGAATCTCGCGCAGCATCTCGTGGCCGTCGCGGTCCGGCAGACCGATGTCCAGCACCACCAGTTCGGCGCCCTGCCCGGCCAGCAAGGCCATGCCTTCTTCGGCGGTGCCGGCCTGCAGCACGCGGTAGCCTTGCGCACGCAGGCTGATATCGAGAAAACGGCGGATCTGCGGCTCGTCGTCGACGATCAGCACACGGGCGGGCGGGATGGCAGTGAGGTCAGTCGGCATCGGGGCGAGGTGGCGCGGCGGGAACGAGCAACGGCAGCGTAATGCGAATTGTGGTGCCGTGACCATGCGCGCCTGCCAATGCCTCTACGCTGCCGCCGTGCGCGCCGATCATGCCCTGGCAGATGGCAAGGCCCAAGCCGGTGCCGTTGCGCCCACGGTCGCCGCGTTCCACGCTGTAGAACATGTCGAAGATGCGCGCGCGCTCGTCTTCGGGAATGCCCGGCCCCTGGTCGCCGATGTCGATCTGCAGCGCGCCGCTGCGCAGCGTCGCCTGCACGGTGACCGCGATGCCGGGCGGCGAGAACTTCGCCGCATTTTCCAGCACGTTGAAGATGGCCTGTTCCACCAGCGCCGGATGCACCCAGATCGCCGGCAGGTCGGCGGCCAGGTCCAGCTGCAGGCGCACGTCGGGCTGGTAACGCTGCAGGCGGCGGGTGGCCGAGCCGATCAATTCGTCCACGCCGATCCAGTCGCGATTCACGGTCAGCCCGGTGTGGCCAAGCCGGGTCATATCAAGCAGATTCTGGATGTAGCGATCCAGTCGCTCGCCTTCAAGCTGGATGGTGTCGAGCAGGCTGTGGCGATCGTGCGCGTCCATCGCATCGCCGTAGCTGGCCAGGCTGCTGGCCGAGCCGATCATCGAGGCCAGCGGCGAGCGCAAGTCGTGCGACACCGACGACAACAATGCCGAGCGCAGGCGCTCGGTTTCGCCACTCACACGTGCGCCTTCCAGATCGGCGACCAGGCGGGTGCGTAGCGCCGCCTGGCCGATGTCTTCCACCATCGCTTCGGCCAGGCGGCGTTGTTCCAGACCGGGCCGTTGCACGCCCTGACGAAAGCGCAACGCAGCGACGCCCAATGTACCGCGCTCATGGCGCACCGGCAGGCACCACCACTGCGCGCCGGCCAAGGTATCGGTGAAGCGGCCGGCGGGCTGGCCATGCCGCTGGGTCCAATCGGCGGCGCTGCGATCGAGCGCACCGAAGCTGGTGGGGGCATCGCTTTCGCGCTGCTCCAGGCGTAACCAGACGTCGGCATCCAGCGCAGTGGCCAGCGCGCGACGGCCGGCTTCCAGCACCTGGCCCAGATCGGCAGCGGTGCTGAGCTGGCGGGCAAGCGCCTGCAACACGTTGGCGTGCGCATTGGCTGCGCGCAAGGCCAGTACCTGGCTGCGCAAACGCGAGGCCAGCCGGCCGGCGACCAACGCGGCGATCAGGAACATGCACACCGTCACCACGCCCTGGCGCGCACTGATCTGCAAGGTGAAACGCGGTTCGATGAAAAAGAAGTTGTAGGCGACAAAACTCAGCAGTGCGGCGACCACCGCAGCGGCCATGCGCGTGCGCGAGGCCACCAACACCACCGCGACGATGAACACCATCGACAAGTCGTTGATGTCGGTCCAGCGTTGCAGCAACCACGCCACGCCCACCGCACCGGCTGCTGCAATCGCGGCGAACACCAGGTCGTATCGCTGCAGCCATTGGCGCGGATGACGCCAACGCTGACGCGCGCGTGCGCGCGCATCGGCGGAGCTGACGATGACCAGTTCGTAATGCGCGCCACGTTGCAACAATTGCTGGGTCAACGTGCGATTGAACATGCGTGCCAACGGGCGTTCGCGGGTACGCCCCAGCACCAGGGTGGAGATGCCGTTTTGCGCGGCGAAATCCAGCAAGGCGTCGGCGACGTTCGTCCCGTGCAGCAGCGAGGTGTCGCCACCGAGGCGACGCGTCAACGCGAACGCACGGTCGATCTCCAGCCGCCAGGCCGCATCGGTCACGGTGCGGGTCTGCACGGTGACTACCGTCCACGGTGCATCGCGCCGCTCCGACAGACGCCGCGCCACGCGCACCAGATAATCCGAGCTGCCACGGCCATCGATGGCTACCACCACGCGGCGTCGCAACGCGGCGGTGCCAGGCAAACCGCGCGCGGCCTGGGTGTCGCGCAGATCGCTGTCGACGCGGTCGGCAGCGGTCTGCATCGCCAGCTCGCGCAACGCGGTGAGATTGGATGGCGAGAAAAACGCCTGCAACGCCTGCGTGGCCTGCTCGGGCAGGTACACCTTGCCCTGTTGCAGGCGCTCGATCAGTTCGCGTGGCGGCAGATCGACCAGCACGATGTCGCGCAGGCGGTCGAACACGGCATCGGGCACGGTCTCGGACACGCGCACGCCGGTGATGCGCAGCACGATGTCGTTGAGGCTTTCCAGGTGCTGGATGTTGACCGTGGTATAGACGTCGATGCCGGCATCGAGCAACTCCACGATGTCTTGCCAGCGCCGCTCATGGCGGCTGCCGGGCACGTTGCGGTGCGCCAGCTCATCGATCAGGGCCAGCCGCGGTTTGCGTGCCAGCAATGCATCCAGATCGAGTTCTTCCAGCATGCGGCCCTGGTAACTCACGCGCGCGCGCGGCAGCAGCGGCAAACCCTCCAGCAACGCAGCGGTTTCGCTGCGCCCGTGCGTCTCCACCACACCGGCCACCACATCCATGCCCTGCCGCAGGCGCTCGCGCGCCCGCGACAACATGGCGTAGGTCTTGCCCACCCCCGGCGCGGCACCCAGGAACACCGTCAACCGCCCACCGTGTTCGCGCTGTAATTCGCCGATCAAGGCATCGGCTTGCTGGGTGCGGGCGTCGTTCATTCGGGCAATCGGGCAATCGGGAATCGCAGAGCGTACAGCTGCGTGATGATTCTAGTACGCTTGCTTCACACCATTGTCCCTTCCCGACTCCCCATTGCCGGCCTTATCCAGCGCCAGATTCAGGGCGAGCACGTTGACCCGCGGTTGCCCAAGCAGACCGAACTGTGGCGCTTCGGTCGCAGCTTGCACCAGTGCAGCAACGCGTTGCTCGGGCAAGCCGCGTGCGGCGGCCACGCGGCGGATCTGCACCTGTGCGCCGGCCGGGCTCAGGTGCGGGTCCAGGCCACTGCCGGATTGCGTCAGCAGCTCGCCCGGCACCGCCTCCGGGGCGATGCCGTCGCGTTTGGCCACTTGCGCACGGGTGGCAGCGATACGGGCCAGCAAATCGGGATTGGAGCGTGCCTGGTTACTGCCCGACGCGGCGGTGAGGTCGTACTTGGCGGCCGACGGACGCGGCTGAAAATAGCGCGCATCGGTAAACGGCTGCGCAACCAATGCCGAGCCGACAACGCGCGCATCGACACGCACCAGCGAACCGGTGGCTTGCTCGGAGAACAGTGCGCCGGTGATGCCGGTGGCGACCAGCGAGTAGGCCAGGCCCAGGCCGAACAGGGTGAATACCGCGAGCATCAGCGAACCGCGCAGGGCGCCGTCGTCGCGTAACGGCAAGGAAGAAGACATGGACATGATCTCAGAAGAAGAAAGGTGCATCACACGTGGCTCAGACACCGAAGACGGCGACCAGCACCAGATCGATCACTTTGATCGCAACGAACGGCAGCAACACGCCACCCACGCCGTAGATCAACATGTTTCGGCGCAACAGCGCGGTGGCGCTGGAAGGACGAAAACGGACGCCGCGCAATGCCAGCGGAATCAATGCCGGAATGATCAACGCATTGAAGATCAACGCCGCCAATACCGCATGGCGCGGGCTGGAGAGCTGCATCACGTTGAGCGCTGTCATCGACGGGATGGCGGCAGCAAACAGCGCCGGCAGGATCGCGAAGTATTTGGAAACGTCGTTGGCCAGCGAGAACGTGGTCAACGCACCGCGCGTAATCAACTGCTGTTTGCCCACTTCCACCACCGCCAGCAGCTTGGCCGGATCCGAATCCAGATCCACCATGTTGCCGGCTTCCTTGGCGGCTTGCGTGCCGGAGTTCATCGCCAGACCCACGTCGGCCTGCGCAAGCGCCGGTGCGTCGTTGGTGCCGTCGCCGACCATCGCCACCAACCGCCCGCCCGTCTGCTCGGCCCGGATGCGTGCCAGCTTGTCTTCCGGACGTGCCTGGGCGATGTAGTCGTCCACACCGGCTTCGGCAGCAATCGCGGCAGCGGTGAGCGGGTTGTCGCCGGTGATCATCACCGTCTTGATGCCCATCGCACGCAACTGCGCGAACTTTTCCTTGATGCCCTGCTTGACCACGTCGCTCAACTCGACCACACCGAGCACATGGCGGCCTTCGGCCACCACCAACGGTGTGGCGCCGCCACGCGCCACTTCTTCGATACGGCCCTGCAATTCGGGCGACACCGTGGCGCCCATGCCCTGCACATACGCCACGATCGAATCGCCGGCGCCCTTGCGGATGCTGCGCCCGCCAAGATCGACACCGGACATGCGCGTCTGTGCGGTGAACGCGATGAAATGCGCACCCTCGGCCTCCACTGCGACGGCACCTTGCTGACGCGCCAGCTTGACGATGGATTTCCCTTCCGGCGTCGGATCGGCCAGCGAGGCAAGCATGGCCGCATCGCGCAGTTGTGCGCGATCGACGCCAGCCAGGGGATGGAATGCGGTGGCCTGGCGGTCGCCATAGGTAATGGTGCCGGTCTTGTCGAGCAGCAGCACATCCACGTCGCCGGCCACTTCCACTGCCTTGCCGGATTTGGCCAACACATTGGCCGACAGCGCGCGGTTCATACCGGCGATACCAATTGCCGGCAACAGCCCGCCGATGGTGGTCGGGATCAGGCACACCAGCAACGCGATCAGCAGCAGCGGATCCAGCGTGACGCCGACAAAGCCCGCAATTGCCGGCAACGACGCCACCACGATCAAAAACGTCAGCGTCATCGCGGCCAGCAACAAGGTCAGCGCGATCTCGTTCGGCGTCTTCTGCCGATTGGCGCCTTCCACCAACGCGATCATGCGATCGAGAAAGCTGTGCCCCGGCTCGGCGGTGACCTTGAACACGATCTCGTCGGAGAGCACGCGCGTGCCACCGATGACGCCGCTGCGGTCGGTGCCGGCCTCGCGCAACACCGGTGCCGATTCACCGGTCACCGCTGCTTCGTTGATGGTGGCAACACCACGCACGATCTCGCCATCGGCCGGTACGAATTCGCCTTCGGACACCATGACGTAATCGCCCGGGCGCAGTTCTGCCGCCGGCACGCGGGTTTCGCGGCCACCCAGTGCGGTTTCCACCCGGCGTGCCACCAGGTCCTTGCGCGCCCGCCGCAACGAGGCGGCCTGGCCGCGGCCACGCGCCTCGGCAATGGCTTCGGCAAAATTGCCGAACAACACGGTGACGAACAAAATCGCCGTCACCGCCCAGCCGAAGCCGGCATGCGCATGCCCGCTGGCGGTGATCACCGCTGCCAGCACCGTGCCGCCCATCACCACCGCCATCACCGGGCTGCGCAACAGATGCCGCGGTGCCAACTTGCCGAAGGCAGCACGCATCGCCGCAACCAGTACGGCGGCATCGAACAACGCTGCGTCACCGCGCTCGCGTTTTTCAGTCGTATCGATCGTAGACATTGCTCAAAACTCTCAGGACGCCGCCAGGGCGAGGTGTTCAGCGATAGGACCCAGCACCAGTGCCGGCATGAACTGCAGCACGGTCAGCACCAGCACGATCGCCATCAGGGTCAGCGCAAAGGTGGGCGTTTCGACTTGCAGGCTGCCGGCCGACTCCGGCGCACGGCGCTTCACCGCCATGCGCGCAGCCACCATCAACGGCAGCACCAACGCCGGATACCGTCCCAGCGCCAGCACCAACGAGCAGCTCAGATTCCACCAGTACGTGGCATCGCCCAACCCTTCGAAACCCGAGCCGTTATTGGAGAACGCGGAGGTGTACTCGTAGAACACCTGGCTGATGCCGTGGAAGCCGGGGTTGGAATTGGCAGTGATTGCCGGCACGGCCAGTGCCACTGCGGTAAAGCCCAGCACCACCAGCGGCTGCAGCAGGATCAACAGCGCCAGCAATTGCACTTCGCGCGATTCGATCTTGCGGCCGAACAACTCCGGCGTGCGTCCGGTCATCAAGCCGGCCAGGAACACGCTCAGCAACAGATACACCACGAACTGCTGCAGGCCGCAACCAATGCCACCCCAGATCGCGTTGATCAGCATGTCGACCAACGTGACCAGGCCGCTCAACGGCGCCAACGAATCGTGCATCGCGTTGACCGAACCATTGGAGGTCTGCGTGGTCAACGCCGCCCACAACGCAGAGGCATCCGCACCGATGCGCACTTCCTTACCTTCCATCAGCGCCGGCGAGGTCGCACTGGCCGAATGCGCTTCGGACCACAGCAACAACGCGGTGGACGCGGCCGACATCGTCAGCATGGTGCCGAATACCAACGCAGTGAGTCGCTTGCGTCCGGTCAGATAGCCGACCATGAACACCACGCTCATCGGCAGTAACACGATGGCCAAGGTTTCCAGAAAATTGCTCAGCGGCGTGGGGTTTTCCAGCGCGACCGAGCTATTGGGGCCATACCAGCCACCGCCGTCGGTGCCGAGCTGTTTCACCGCCACCATCGCGGCAACCGGGCCCACTGGGATGGTCTGCTTGGCTATGCCGGCACTGCTATCCAACGGTACAGCGGTCGCCGCGCCCTGGAAGGTCGACGGCACACCCTGCCAGCCGAGTAGAACGGTCAACAGCAGGCACAGTGGCAGCAGCACGCGCACGCTGGAGCGGATCACGTCAGCCCAGTAATTGCCGACATCTGCTTCAGGCAGGGCTTCCAAGCCGGACCCCGTGTGCTGGCGTCCCTGACGCGACAGTTCCGGCTCCGAAATCGCCGCCACGGCCGTCGTGTCCGATGCCGGTGCAGCAACCGACGCCTGTTTGGCGGCGCGCCCACCGAACAACGCACGCAGTGTCGCCACTGCCAACGCCAGGCCCATCATCGGCGTCACCACCTGCAGGCCGACGATGCCGGTCATCTGCGACAGATACGACAACTGCGCCTGGCCGGAGTAATGCTGCTGATTGGTGTTGGTGACGAACGACACCACGGTGTGCAGCGCGGTGTCCCAGCGCATGTTCGGGATGGCGTCGGGATTGAACGGCAGCCAGGCCTGGGTCATGAACACCAGCCAGACCAAGAGGCCAACCACCAGGTTGCTCAGCAAGAACGCCTTGGCGTAGCCCCGCCACGACATGCCCTGCTGCGGATGGGTTCCGAGCAACGCGTACAACGGCCGTTCGATCCAGCCGAACAGCGCGTCGCCGCGCATCGGTGCGCCGCGCATCACGGCGGCCATGTAACGGCCCAGGGGCCACGCCAGCACGATGGCCAGCGCGTAGACAAGAAAAGTTTCAGTCATTGGAGCGCACTCGGATCAGAAGTCTTCGGGCCGCAGCACCACGTACAGCAGGTACGCAGCGGCAACGAGTACGGCCACGCCGCACAACAGGGACAACCAGGCAGGCATGTCAACTACTCCCCGAGACGTGCGCACGAAGGCGCGATGGATGCGAGGTGTCGCGGCGTCGGCAGCGCGTACGCGCCAACATGACAAAGCGCTGCCGCACCATGCGCGCAGCGCCGATCGAGCAGACAAGTGAAGGGATGCATCGGGATCGTCCACGGCGGAACCGCTCCGCCAACGTGCGCAGTCTCTGCCTGCGCCACGTAAAGTCGCTATGGATCTGCAGCCGGCGCGACGTAAAGTCCGCATAAAATGCGCAGGCCAGCCCTGCGCCACAATCAGATGGCCCGCCGCGCGCTTCGACGGTTGGCTTCCCTGGCTGCGCCGGCCTGGCGGCACGCCGATGGCAGCGACGCTGCGAAGTTTCATCTGCTCAAGGGTCGGGCCGGACAGGGTGGCGCCAGGTATGCGCGTGCGCTTGTGTGACCAGACCACACTCAATCACACCGTGCTCACGTGTCCATATACCTGCGCGACACAGTCGCAAGCATCATGCTGGCCGTGGCGATCGCGTCATCGCATCTGGCGATGAGTTCATCGGCATGGTTCGGTATCGCAGCAGCCTGCGCACGAACGGTGGCAATGACCTGTATCTGCTCGCTCGGGAAGAGGCTCACCGTCGCTGCAAGCACATCAAGGCTGCACAGATAACGCACCTCGTCAGGCTGGTGCGGCAACGCCGTAGCCAACCGCCGCAGCACCGCAGCGCCACTCTCTGTGCTGTCCAATGCGTGCAGGGCCCGCGTCAATTCCCTGAAGGCAGCCTGGCGCAATCCCGGATTGGACAGTCTGTTCAACAAGGCCACCAAGTGGATCAAGGCTTCGGCTCCATCGCCAGAACGCGCCAGGCGCTCGGCAAGCTGCGCATACGCGTGCTGGAATCGATGGATCGGCTCCAATCCGACAAGATGCAGGCGTAAGGTCACCTCCGCCAGCGTGCGGGGGCCGGTCTGGAGCGCGGCAGCCTCGGTTATCGCCAGGTTGACTTCCTCTTCGGGCAGCTGTCTGATCGCCGATGCCAGCAAATCAAACGGAAGCGCTCCGCCGATGCCTCCGGCAGCGCCCCCTGGGCCAGAGCCACAGCGCCTTGCACCCCTGGCCCACCATCACCTTGCACGCCCCCTACATCAGCCTCTGCTACTGCCCCCATTTGGCCACCGTGCGCTGCTCCGGCAGCAGCCTGCAGCGCTTGCCGGCGCGTGGCAATCAAACTGGGCAAGATTGCATGGAAGGCGAGCGCGCGCAGGTCCTCGGGCAAGCTGCCAAGGTCATCGGTCAAGCGCGCCATCACGCGAAATGCCATATTCCCGGAATAGCGGGTGGCGTGATTCAACACCGCGGTAAACGCCTAAAATCGCTGCGCCTGCGGCAATGATGGAATCCGCGCCGCAAGCCTTCCGTATCCGCGCAATATCTGCTCGCTGCGATCCTCATCGTCCGGGTAGGGGAAGTGCGTCACTTCGTCCAGGGCAAGACGCATGCTTTTTGCACTTCCTGCGTTTGGCTGGTTGACGCCACAGCGTGTGGCAGACCGGTTCGGTTGATCGGCATATCGGGTCTCCGGCGGTGTGCCGCAGCAGCGGCATCGAGTTAGGCTTCGTGCGTACTTTCCCGAAAGCGATCTCGTGTCCGCGCGCACTGCCAGAAATCGCGTTCGCCCGCGCGAACGCGACGTGACCGGTGCAGATGCGGGTTCGGCGGATGGCACGCCACCCGCCGCTGTTCGCGAGTCCCGCGGCGGACGACCTGGGACGATGCAGAAACGGCGTGCTGCCCTACCGCAGCGGCACGTTCAACACGGACGGCGCTGCAACTGGCGAGGTGAATCTCACCGTGCCACCGCCCTCGCTGGCGTCGGTATAGCGCGCGTCGCGGGTGTCGATCACCAGGACCAGTCGCTGCCCTGCGGGAATCTCGGTTGCCGCCGCCTGCAGTGGCCAGTCCAGCGTGACTGCGCGCCCCGGCGTGGCATTGCGCAACGAATACGGCGCAGGCGCCATCAGTTTCGCCATGCCCAGCGCATCCATAACCCCATTGGGTAATAGCTTGAGATGGCGGTCGAACCAGCGCGTGGTCGCGGTATAGATTTCGTTGGGTAACCCCAATGCGCCGGGCAGCTCCGCGGTGCGGTGATCGCCCTGGCTTAGCAGCAGTTGCTTGGGGCCACGTAACTGGTTGAAGAACGCGATGGTCTGGTTCGGCGGGAACAATGCGTCGTTGAACGCATTGCCCGGCAGCACCGCGGTGCCACGCGCATTGAGCGCGGCCACATCAGAGCCAGGGCTGCGGGGACGCAGCTTGCGGCAGGAAGCCCTGCACCGCGCCTCTGGGCCAGATCCGGACCGTCCCGCCCGGTCAACGCACCGGCGCCGACCGGCAACCCGACGCCCTGCTGGCTGACCGTGCGATTGGAATACAGCGAGGCTTGCAGATCGGCCCAACCGCTGAGCGCGGCCACGGCCTTGATGCGTGGGTCGCGCTCGGCCGCCAGCAGGCTGATGCCCGCACCGTACGAAATGCCCGACGCGCCGATCGCATGCGGATTGGCGGGCGTGTGCGCCAGTGCCCAATCGATCACCGCCCTGACGTCTTCCACCCTGTCCGGCCCGGCGATATCGATCTGCCCGGCCGAATCCCAAAACCCGCGCGAGGTGTAGCTGACCACCACGTAGCCGTCGCTGGCCAGCGCAGTCGCACGGCCCAGATATTCCAGATTCGGCAACGCCCAACTGGCCGGCATCACGATCAACGGAAACGGCCCGGCACCCTGCCCCTGCGGCACCAGCACCAATGCGCCCATTTGCGCACCGTCCCAGCCGGGGATGCGTTCTTAGGTCTTGCTGAAGGCGCCCGCCACCGCCGCAGCCGATGCCATCCACCACGCCAGTGCGGCGATGGTCCAGATCCAAGGTTTGCTCATGCTGCTGTCTCCCATGCAAAGCCAGGCCGGAGTGGCCCAGCGGCAACTGCCATGCATCCGTTGTTCGAGGGAGAACGCCGCGAACGCACCAGACGGTACGGTATGGTTCAAGGGCCGGGATTCGGGATTGCCCTAAGCACCGGGACCCGGTGCTCAAGAATTCCTGATAACGAGCGACTCAGCCAACGAAGTGTTGATAGCCGCGCCGCAGCGGTTGCCAAGGGTTACCGTCGGCGTCGTGCACCACCACGCCGGGCGTGGCGACAATCTGGCCGATGCGCGTCGCGGCCACCTCGGCGAACTCCATTGCCTGCGCCACCGCAGCGCGATGCTGCGGCGCGGCGGTGAAGCACAGCTCGTAGTCGTCGCCACCGCCGAGTTGCCAGCCAGGGCACTGCGCCACGCTGGTCCCGGCACTGCGCGGCATTGCCGGCAACGCGGCCAGCGCCAGTTGCGCGCCCACACCGCTGCGGTCGCACAGATGCCCCAGATCGGCCAGCAGCCCGTCGGAAATGTCCACGCAGGCATGCGCAAGCCCGCGCAAACGCAGCCCGGCCTGTACGCGTGGCTGCGGACGCAGCAAGCGGCTGCGCCACTGCTCGTGCAACGGGTCAGCCGCCGCGCAGGTCACATCCAGCTGGCCGGCTTGCCACAGCGCCA
This sequence comes from Xanthomonas sp. JL1, assembly GCF_038405005.1. Lineage (NCBI taxonomy): Bacteria > Pseudomonadati > Pseudomonadota > Gammaproteobacteria > Lysobacterales > Lysobacteraceae > Xanthomonas > Xanthomonas sp. JL1. Next base: position 44,587 of record NZ_JBBYGR010000052.1, read on the forward strand.
ACGCGGCGGCGGCCTCACCCGGCGCACCGGTGACCCACACGTCATCGCCAATGCGCGCACCATCGCGCCGCAACGCCGCGCTCGGCGGCACGCTACCGATTGCCGTTACAGCGCACGAGAGCGGCCCGCGGGTGGTGTCGCCGCCGACCAGCACGATGTCGTGCGCATCGGCCAGCGCGAAGAAGCCATCGGCGAATAGATCCACCCATGCGGCATCGTCGTGCGGCAACGACAACGACAAGGTGCACCAACGCGGTTGCGCGCCCATCGCCGCCAGGTCAGAGAGATTGACTGCCAGCGTCTTCCAGCCCAGATCGTCGGCGCGGGTTTCCTGCGGAAAATGCACGCCGGCATTGAGCGTATCGGTGGTGATCGCCAGCTGCTCACCGGCCGGCGGATGCAGCAATGCCGCATCGTCGCCAATGCCCAACGGCACATCGGCACGCGCAGCAATGCGCACGCGCAGCCGGGCGATTAGATCGAATTCGGGCATTTGAGGAGCCGGGAGTGGAGATTGTGCATTGGGGATTCGTCGCAGCAGGCGTTGCGAGGTGCGGCACGATTGCTTGCCGCCTGCCCACCAAATGATGCGCAGTGCGGAAATGGCATAGCTCACCTCAAGGCGGAATTACTCAAGCCAAGCGCTTGCACCTTGCGTGGGCGGGACCGTCGCTCGCTGCCAATCCCGAATCACCACTGCCGAATCCCGTGGCTCAAGCGCCGGACTCGACCTTGCGCCACTCCACAGCGGCGCGGTCCAGCACCCCGTTTACATAGGTGTGACCGTGTTCGGAGCCGAAGCGCTTGGCGGTTTCGATCGCTTCGTTGATCACCACGCGGTACGGCACGTCCTGGCGGTACAGCAATTCGTAGGCGGCCAACCGCAGCACTGCGCGTTCGATCGCATCGACCTCTTCCACGCCGCGATCCAGGTACGGGGTCAGCGCGGTATCCAGTTCGGCACGATTGGTCAGCACGCCTTCGACCAGGTTCTCGAAGTACGCCAGATCGGCCACTTCGTGCGCCTGCTCGTGAGCGAACTGGGCGATCACCTGCTTGGCGAAGCCACCGGAAATCTGCCACGCATACACTGCCTGCAAGGCACGCCGACGTGCGCGCGAACGCAGCACCGGGTCGATGCCGTCGCGACGGCCGTGGCGCGGGTGTCCACCGGGCTTGCTCATGGCAACAACTCCATCAAATTCACCAGCTCCAGCGCTGCAAGCGCGCACTCCTCGCCCTTGTTGCCGTGGCTGCCGCCGGCACGCGCTTCGGCATCTTCCACGCGTTCAACTGCCAGCACGCCGTTGAGCACCGGCACGCCGGTCTGCAGTTGCACGCTCATCAGGCCTTCGGCGCACAGGTCGGCCACGTGTTCGTAATGGCGGGTATCGCCACGGATCACGCAGCCCAGCGCGATGATCGCGCCATGCTGGCCGGACTGCGCCACGCGATTGGCGGCGACCGGAATTTCCCAGGCGCCGGGCACGCGGATCACGTCGATGGCGTCTTCGCCAATGCCGTTGCCGGCCAGGCTCTGGCGCGCGCCGGCAACCAGCACGTCGGTGATGCGGGCGTTCCAGCGGCTGGCGATGATCGCAAAGCGCGCGGTGGGGGGGCGAAGATCGCCTTCGTAGTGGGTCATGCGGGTCGGCAACTCAAGGGGGCGAGAAGTTTAACAGCTGCCGGGGCCAGGCCTGGCCGACGCGTGCACGCCAGGTCCACCAAAGCAGACTCGGCCATGTGCTTCAACGACCATGGGCGATTGCGGTCAACCGGCTGCTCCAGCCGCTCTGGCGGGCCCCACGCCTGGAACCGATGGTCATCTCTGACCACTGCGCTTCCGGCACGTAGGCCGCAGCAGCGGACGGCTGCGCACTGTCAACCACGCGTCAGCGCCTGCGCCGTCCTGAACCATCGGCAGGGGCAAATGACTGCGGTAGCGGCTCGCGGGCAACTCAAGAGACAGCAGACGGCGGCACCGAACGCACGCCCTCGCCAGCGTGGCATTCCAGATACTCCACCACTTCCAGCCCGAACCCGGCCACCCCCACCTGGCGCCGCGAAGTGCCCAGCACACGCAACTTGCCCAGGCCCAGTTCGGCCAGGATCTGCGCGCCGGCGCCATGACGCCGCCACTGACTCACATCCTTGGCGTTGGCGGCGGCTTCGGGTTGCTGGCGCAGCCGTGCCAGCAGCGATTCGCTGTCGCGCGGGGCCGACAGCACCACCATCACGCCCTGCCCCTCGGCCGCAATCGCGCGCAAGGCATCGGTGGCCGCCACACCGAAGTCATCGCGCTGCCAGTGCAGCAGATCCGCCAGCGGATTTTCCACCTGCACCCGCACCAGGGTGGGTGTATGCGGATCGGCGCTGCCGCGCACCAACGCAAAGTGCAGGTCGTGCGCGATGCGGTCGCGGTAGGTCACCAGCTTGAACGGGCCGAATTCGGTGGTGATGTCGCGCTCGTCCACGCGCTCGACGGTGTGCTCGTTGGCCAGCCGATACGCGATCAGATCGGCGATCGAGCCCATCTTCAACCCGTGTTCGCGCGCAAATACTTCCAACTGCGGGCGACGCGCCATGCTGCCGTCAGGGTTGAGCACTTCCACCAGCACACCGGCCGGTTCCAGCCCGGCCAGCATCGACAGATCGCTGGCTGCTTCGGTGTGGCCGGCGCGGGTCAGCACGCCACCGGGCTGCGAAATCAGCGGGAAGATATGCCCCGGCTGGCTCAGATCCTGCGGCTTGGCATCCGGACGCACCGCGGTGCGCACGGTATGTGCGCGGTCGTAAGCGGAAATGCCGGTGGTTACGCCTTCGGCCGCCTCGATGCTGACGGTGAAGTTGGTCTGGAACTGCGCGGTGTTGTTGCGCACCATCGGCGCCAGGCCCAGTTGCGCGCAGCGCTCGCCGGTCAGCGACAGGCAAACCAATCCACGCGCGTGGGTGACCATGAAGTTGATGTCCGAGGGCGTGACCAACTCGGCGGCCATGATCAGATCGCCTTCGTTTTCGCGGTCTTCGTCATCGACGATCACCACCATGCGACCGGCGCGCAGCTCTTCGAGCAACGCGGGAACGGGCGCGAAATTCATGCCGTACCCCGCGTGCCGAGCAGGCGTTCGACATAGCGCGCCACCAGATCGATTTCCAGATTCACCGTCGCACCCACTGCCGTCTGCGCAAACGCGGTGTTGGCCATCGTATGCGGAATCAACGCCGCTTCGAAGCCTTCTTCGTCCACTTCATTGACGGTGAGGCTGACGCCGTCTACGCAGATCGAGCCCTTCTTGGCCACATAGCGCAACACCGCCGGCGGCGCGGCAAACCGCCAGCGCTGCGCGCGTGCATCGTCATGGACAGACTGCACCTGGCCCAGGCCATCCACATGTCCGCTGACCAGGTGCCCGCCCAGGCGGTCGATCGGGCGCATCGCGCGTTCCAGATTGAGCAGCGCGCCTTCCGGCAGTGCGCCCAGCGTGGTCAGCGACAGGGTTTCGGTGGAGGCATCGGCCTGAAAACTGGCTGCATCAAACGCAACCACGGTCAGACACACGCCATTGACCGCAATGCTCTCGCCCAACTGGACAGACTCGAACGGCAGCGTGCCGGTGGCGAAGGTGAAACGTACATCGCCGCCCTGCGGCTGACGCGCCGCTAGCTGGCCGACGCCTTCGATGATTCCAGTAAACATCAGCGCGCCCCCGCTTGCAGCACGAGGGCTGCTGCGATGGAGCGCCGGAACGCCGCGGCGCAGCGCGGCAGGTGGTGCATGGACATAGTCGTTTCTCGCAGAAGTTGAGCGAAAAACGCCGCAAGGCAAAGCAAACAGGCGCGCCCACAGCCGCAAGGCTGCGCAGTGGCCGTCTTCTTTCATCCGGACTATACCGTCGGCTCCGGCGTCGGACCGGATCTGCTGACCTTCGCGCGGTACCCGGCACATGCAGCGCCGAGCGTCGCAACGAAGCGCTCGCGGGCTCACATGCGTGCGCATGCCTACCGCCGGTGGGGAATCGCACCCCGCCCTGAAGACGTTCGTAAGTACCGGCGAGCCGGCATGTGGGAGTTTAACAGCGCGCCCAGGTGCCATGGCAGAGCCTCAGCTGAGGCTGGCAGGACGCTGTGTCGTGTCAGGAAATTCCCCATCGCCAACTCCGTGAAAGATCTGTTAAATTTCGCGCCGCGACGGGAGACGTCGTTCTTTTGCACCTCGCAATGGGGTGGAAACACTGACATCAATTCGGAGAACATGGAATGTGCAAGACACTGATTCTGGCTGCCCTGCTGGCTGCCGCACCGTTTGCCGCCTCTGCGGAAGGCCTGAGCTACAACTATGTCGAAGGCGGCTGGAACCGTACCGACGTCAACGTCAATAATGACAATGAGGGCAGCAACGGCGGCTATCTGCGCGGTTCCTGGCAGATCGCGCAGCCGGTCTACGTCTTCGCCGGCTACCAGCTCGCCACCAAGGACTACAACCTCGGCGCCGGCTTCACGATCGACGGCACCCTGACGCAGGCCAATGCCGGCATCGGCTACCGCCAGGAAATGACCGAGCGCGTCGAGTTCATCGCCGACATCAGCGCGCTGCGTACCAAGGTCGATGTGGACCTGCGCCAGAGCGGCCGTTCGCTGGGCAGCAGCTCCGACTCCAGCACCCTGGGCTGGGCGAACCTGGGCCTGCGTGGCAAGCCTTCGCCGCGGACCGAAGCATGGGTCAAGGCCGGCTACATCGATGGCAGCAACGTGGACAAGGGCGAGTTCGTGGGCACCCTCGGTGGCCAGGTGAACTTCACCCAGACCTGGGGCCTGGTTGGCGAAGCCCAATTCATCGACAACGCAAATCAGTACCGCATCGGCGTGCGCGCGAGCTTCTGACCGGCTTCGTGCATGAAATAAGAAAAAGCCCCGCATGCGGGGCCTTTTTTTGCACTCATACCACCGCTGATGGCGCGTAACGCAAACGCAGATCCTGCCCGAGCTGACGTACATCGCGTAGTTGCAATTCGTAGCGCTGAGCCATCGTTTCGATGCCAAGGCCAGCGAGCAAGGGCCTTGCGGTGTCGCCCAGCAACACCGGCGCCATGTAGACCAGCAGTTCGTCCACCAGCCCGGCCTGCAACAGCGCACCACTCAGCGTGGCGCCGGCTTCAACATGCACTTCATTGATGCCGCGCTCGGCCAGCAACGCCAGCACTGCGGACAGATCGAAACGGCCCACGTGCAATGGCAGTGCCGCACATTCCGCACCATCCAGCGCGGTTGCAGCGACAGCATCGCCATGCAGATACAGCGTCGGCGCATCGCCATTGCGGATGTTCTTGCACGCCAACGTGCGTAAGCCGGCATCCAGCACCACACGCAGCGGTGGCACGCACGCGATGTCATCGCCCAGCCGCACCGTCATCGACGGATCATCGGCCAACACCGTGCCAGCACCAGTGAGGATTGCGCCGGCACGCGCACGCCAACGCTGCACGTCCGCACGCGCGTCGGCTCCGGTGATCCATTTGGATTGGCCGCTGGCCAACGCGGTCCGCCCGTCAAGGCTGGCGCCCAGTTTGACCCGCAGCCACGGCCGGCCACGCTCCACCCGCGACAGAAAGCCCTGATTGAGCGTGCGCGCCTGCGCGTGCATCACCCCGCTGAGCACCTCGATTCCAGCGTCGCGCAGCAACGCAAAACCACCGCCATTGACCTGCGGAAACGGATCGGCCATCGCCGCGACCACACGCGTTACGCCTGCCTCGATCAACGCCAACGCACACGGCGGCGTGCGCCCGTAATGCGCGCATGGCTCCAGGGTCACATACGCAGTGGCACCGCGCGCCAACTCACCGGCCGCACGCAACGCGAAGACTTCGGCATGCGGGCCACCCGCACGTTGATGAAAGCCTTCGCCCACGCACACGCCATCGCGCACAATCACGCAGCCCACCATCGGATTGGGGCGGGTGGTGTAGGCGCCGCGCTCGGCCAAGCGCAACGCCTGCGCCATCCAGCGGTGGTCATCGGCACTCGCGATCGCCGCGGTCTCACTCATCGCGTCACTGCTCCCGGCGCGCTGCGCATCACCACGATGTGCATTGGGCCTAGTAAGAATTCGGCATGCGTCTGCCATCCCAGCCGCTGATAAAACGGCACCAATGCCGGCTGGCAATACAGGTACAGCAACGGCACGCACAGGCGCGCGGCGGCCTGCACGCAGTGCGCCACCAGCGCTTCGCCAATCCCCTGCCCGCGCGCCTGCGGCTGCACATAAAGAGACGCCAACCAGGGCGACCATTGCCGAATGCGCGCATCATCGTTTTCGAGCAGGCTCACCGAGCCCAGCCACTGGGCCTCATCCTTCGCCACCCAGGTTGTCGGAATAACGCCATCGCGCGCATGGCTGCACAATTCGCTCAACGCTTCATCCAGGTTCCATTCCGGCAGCAACGTGCCGAAGGCCTGCAGATGCGCTTGCGCAATCTCAGGCAGATACGCTGGCGTTTCCGCAACGCAGGCGATGCGCATCGCGCTCATCGCTTGCCGGGCTTGCCGGCGCGTTCCAGTGCCACTTCCAGCAATGGCAGTTGTTCGCTGCCGACCGGCAGTTCGCGTTCGAGCTTCTCGATTTCCTCACGAAAATCGGCCACGTCCTGGAAACTGCGATACACCGAAGCAAAGCGCACATAGCCGACATGATCGAGCTTGCGCAGCTCCACCATCACGTATTCGCCTACGCGCAGCGAGCCCACTTCGCGCTCGCCCGACATCCGCAGCTGATGCACGACTGAGCGTACCGCTGCTTCGATTTGTTCCTCGGCCACCGGCCGCTTCTGCAGCGCGCGGTCGAAACTGGTGCGCAGCTTGCGTGCATCGAACGCTTCGCGCCCACCATCGCTCTTGACCACGGTGGGCAACTTCAGTTCGATCGTTTCCAACGTGCTGAAACGCTCACCGCATGCCTCGCACTCACGGCGCCGACGAATCGTCGTGCCGTCTTCGGACACCCGCGAATCGATCACGCGGGTGTCGCTGTGCTGGCAGAAGGGGCAATGCATTAGCGGTGTTCTTCCAACATTCCGGGCTGCCGGGCAAACGCGAGCCGCCATTCCATCCCGGCTGCCATCGCGTTCCAGGCAGCACCCGACCGCGTGAGCGGTATGAACAAATCCTCTTCCGGCGCGATGCCTTCAAGCTCCGGCGGCATGACGCCACGCATACTGCACGCCTGAGCCGGCCCGTAATGAAACATGGCCTCGTCGAACTGCCCGGACCACAGCTGCGATTGCAGCGCCTCGACCACAGACTCTGCCTGCCCGGCTTGCATCTGCCGCTCCGGATCTACATGCCGGTGCAGGCCCTTGCCCGCGTAGTCGATATCTGCCCCTTTGGCGACCAGACCGATGAAGCCGTCGCTCAGGCCAAGCCGGCTTTCCACCCACAGATGGATCAGGTCATGCGGCAGGATGCCCTGCCGCGGCAGATCCACTTCGCAGCGCAAACCGGCGGCACGCACACAGGCAAGGTGGTCGTACTTCGACGCTGCGCCCAGCCTGCGTGCGATCAACGCCATGACGTTGCGACGCTCAGCCGTACACCGGATAACGCTTGCACTGCGCGGTCACTGCATCGCGCACTTTCGCCAGCACCGCTTCGTCGGTCGGGGCGTCGAGCACATCGGCGATCCAGTTGGCCAGATCGATGCTGTCCGGTTCCTTGTAACCGCGCGTGGTGATTGCCGGGGTACCCAAGCGCAGGCCCGAGGTAACGAACGGCGAGCGCGGGTCGTTGGGCACCGCGTTCTTGTTGACGGTGATGTGCGCCTTGCCCAGCGCGGCTTCGGCATCCTTGCCGGAGACGTCGCGGCCGATCATGTCGACCAGCATCAGATGGTTTTCGGTGCCGCCGGAGACGATCTTGTACCCGCGTGCGATCAGCGTGTTGGCCATCGCCTGAGCATTCTTGACCACCTGTTGCTGGTAGGTCTTGAACGCCGGCTCCAGTGCTTCCTTGAACGCAACCGCCTTGGCGGCGATCACGTGCATCAGCGGGCCACCCTGAATGCCGGGGAACACGATCGACTGCAGCTTCTTCTGCAATTCTTCGCTGGCGCCCTTGGCGACGATGATGCCGCCACGCGGACCGCGCAGCGTCTTGTGCGTCGTCGACGTCACCACGTGCGCATGTTCCATCGGGCTGGGATACACCCCGGCGGCCACGAGGCCAGCGATGTGGGCCATGTCCACGAACAGATAGGCGCCAACGCTGTCGGCAATGGCACGGAAGCGGGCCCAGTCGATCTTCTGCGAATACGCCGAGAAACCGGCCACCACCATCTTCGGCGTGTGCTCGGTCGCAAGACGCTGCACTTCGTCGTAATCGATCAGGCCCTGCTCGTTGACGCCGTACTGCACCGCGTTGAACAGCTTGCCGGAGACGTTGGCCTTGGCGCCGTGGGTCAGGTGGCCGCCATGCGCCAGGCTCATGCCCAAAATGGTGTCGCCCGGCTGCAGCAGCGCCAGATACACCGCCTGGTTGGCCTGCGAGCCGCTGTGCGGCTGCACATTTGCATAATCGGCATCGAAGACCTGCTTGATGCGGTCGATCGCTAGCTGTTCGGCAATGTCGACGAACGCGCAGCCGCCGTAGTAGCGCTTGCCAGGGTAGCCTTCGGCGTACTTGTTGGTCAGCTGGCTGCCCTGGGCTTCCATCACCAGCTGGCTGCAGTAGTTCTCGCTGGCGATCAGCTCGACGTGATCCTCCTGGCGGCCGGCTTCAGCAGCGATGGCCTTGGCCAGTTCGGGGTCGTAGGTTTCCAGTCGGACATCGCGCGAGAACATCAGGTCTCCAGAGGAATGGACAGATGGCAGGCGCGTAGTTTAAAGCGTGTTGCGCGCTTTGAGGTGATATGCCCTGCACGCGGGCCGGGTCCGACAGCAGTTCAACCCCGGCAGGCCCGAAGACAGCTGCCTGCCTGAAAGCAAACCCAGGCGCAGGCAAGTGCCCGCGCCTGCGCCGTGGCGCTTTACAGCGCGAACGATCCGCCAAAGGTGACCATCAACGTGCGGTCCTGCAGGAGTTGCCAGCTCGCTGCCGAGGCCGTGGCGTCCAGCGCCGTGGTCGCCGAGAATATCAGCGCCTTGCGGTTGCCCAGGTTGAACAGGTTGACCTTCAGGTAAGGCTTCTTCAGGTTGCCGATGTCATGGAAGTTGTAGCCGCTGTTGAGGTTGACGGTGGCAAATCCACCAGCGTCCGAGCCACCGGCGTTGAGGAAGGTGCCCCAGATCCTGCTCTGCGCATTCACGCTCAGGCTGGCCCACAGCGCTTGGCCTGTGTAGTTGACCGAGGCATATCCGACGTTTCTCGGTGCGTTGACCAGGGTCTTGCCGTCGGTGGCATAGGTGGTGGCGCCAAGCGCGACATCGCTCTTCATCTGGCTCTTGTTGTACGCATAGGAGGCATAAACAGACCACAGGTCGTTGACCTTGTAGCTCAACTCGGCATTGACGCCGCGCATCTGCACGCTGCCCAACTGGTAGTAGACCGGAGCGTGGGTCATCGGATCGGCGCCACTGAACTGCTTGTGCTCGAAGTTGGTCGCATACAGATCGAGCACCGTGCTCAGATTGTCGCCGTAGTAGCGCCAGCCCAGGTCGGCGGTCAGCGCCTGCTCGGGTTCGGCATCGCTGATCGATGTCTGCGAACCGATGGCACTGGCGTAGGCGGCGTTCCAGAAGTCGTACAGCGCGGCGGTGTTGATCGGCGCGCGGGAGGTCTTGCCGACCCCGAGGAATAACTGGTTCTGCTCATCGAGTTGGAACTTGACGCCCCCCGTCGGAGTGAACTTTTTGTACGTATTCGCGCCGGAAGCGTACAGCGAGCTGTTTCCCGGCGTGGCCAGATCGATGCCCAGGTCTGCGCCCGGCCAGGTCGAATACCAGCCCTTGCGCTGCACCCAGGTATAGGCGCCACCAACGGTCAGCGTCCACTGGTCGTTAGGCGTCCAGGTGTTGGTGGCGAAAGCGCGGTAGGTGGGCGTGGTCGAGTAGAAGCGATAGGCGACCTGCGGGCTACCGTTGGCGTTTTTGTAGTAATACCGGCTGTCATGGCCCCAGACATCGGCAGGGTGGCCCTGTGGGTCGGCCGGGAGGAAGACATTGGAACCTTGCTCACGCGGGCGCTCGACCAGCATGCCGTACTCCAGGCTGTCGCGCATGCCAACGTCCTGCTTGAACTTGACGTGGATGCCTGGCCGGAAGGTGTCGAAGGTGTAGAACACATAGGTACTGGCGTACCCGTAGCCGCCACCACCGTAGCCGTAGACGAAGTACGGCACCACCGATAGGTGCAGGCTGTCGCTCAGTGTGAACTCACCGTCGAGGTTGGCGATCCAGCTGCGGAACGGGTTGGTCTGGGTGCCGACCCAGTCACTGGCATCGGCCGACTTGTAGGACTGGACATACCCGAAGTCGTAGCCAGTGGCGGCGATCTGCTCCTTGGTCAGGTTGCGGTAGCCGTTCCTGACATGGCGGGTGTATTGCAGCGCGCCGGTGATCGCGTCGCCGTCGTCCAGCGTCCACACCGACTTGGCGTCGATCTTGGTCACCGTGGACTGGCCATCGCCGCGCCATTGGTCGGCCTGGTTGTTAGAATAGGAGAACCACGAACGGACCGGACCGCTGTCACCGGTGTTGTAGCGCAGGAAGGTGCGCCTGTAGTGATTGCTGCCCAAGCTCTGGCTCACGTCCAAGCCGGCATCGGCGGTCGGATCGACGGTCACCCAGGCGATGTTGCCGCCGGCTGCGCCGATCACCGGTGAGGTCACGCCCGGGTAGCCCTGCTCGACGGTGATGTCGCCCATGTTTTCGGTGTCGCCGTACTCGGTGGCGTAGATCGTGTAATCACCCGAGTCGTTGAGTGGCACACCATTGAGGGTCACGCCGATCTCGTCGGCGGTGAAGCCGCGCACGGTGAAGCTGCCGTCACTCAGGCCGGTCATGTCGTTGGTGGCCGCGATCGCGCCGGGGATGCTGGACAGCATCTGGGTGAAGTTGGCGCCGGGCACGCCCCTGATAATGGCTTGGCGACTGATGGTGGACACGGCCTTGGGCGCGGACTGCACCTCCATGTTGCCGCTGCCCAGCGACACCGAGCTACCGGTCACCTTGACCGCGTCGAGTTGGAGCGCGCGCTGGGTGGCGTTGGAATTGGTGGTGTTGGAGGTCGTGGTGTTGGAGGTCGTGGTGGTGGTGGTCGTGGAGGTCGTGGTGAAGCTGCCGCGCGGAACGGCATCGGTGCCGGCAGCGTCCTGGGCGAAGGCGGTAACCGCGGCCGCGTACAACACGGCCATCACGGCCGGGGAAACAAGCGCTTTGTTCATGAGGAGATTGCCAGTGTGGTGGAGGTCTCTAGTCAAGACATCGTCGCCTCGGCGTGCACAGAGGGGGAGCGCTGGTGGCCGGGCCTTGACGACACCGATCACGGCACGGACGTCTCGCCTCCGACGCAGCAAGTGGCCGGCGGCGCGACAGCATAAATTTTCCCCGGGAGACTTACAGACTTCGAAGTCGTCGGATGTCACGCTTTTGCTATCCGGATGCAGCTTCAATGCAAAGCGAGGTCATTTTCGTGTCCTCCCATGCAAGATGGTCGTCAGCTTGGCGTCGACCATCAATGAACTGACACAAGCCCAGCGCGCACGCCTGCAGATGACCGAAACACGTGAGCGGATGCGCAACGGTGTGCACGTCGCGGCACTGCCGCCAGGGCTGGTGAACCTGGGCGATGCCGCACGCCAGCGCGCCGGCAATGCCTCCCATGCCGGCTCGCGCAAGTGTTCGCGCCATCGCCGCAGGCAGCAACACCAAAATGTGCTGCAGTACGTCGTTTCGATCAAGCAATCACGTCGCGTCAGCGCGGATTGCTGAAGGCCCTGGTGCGTTGAGGATCGTAAAGCGGGGCTACCACAATACGACAGGGCGCGCCGAAGCACGCCCTGTTGCCGTCACCGATCCGCTGGCCGCACCTGGCCGCGCAGGTTGATCGCCACGCTCAATTGTTGATCACCAGGTCGGCAATGATGCCGGTGGCGATGGCGACCAACAGCAGGTTGCCGCGGTCGTCGCGCTGCCAGCGGTAGCCGTATGGTGGGCGACGCAGGTCATAGCGGTCGTAGTCGTTCACCACATAGACCGGCCCGTGATAACGCTGGCCACGGGCCCAATACGGACGGGGCGGCGGGCCGGGGCGGTAGTACCCAGGGAGGTCATAGACATAGACCCGATTGCGGTCGTAACGACGGTCCTGGTAACGGGCGTCGCGATAACCATCACGGTAGCCGTTGCTGTAGTAACGGCGGTCCTGACGCCACTCGCGGCGGTCGTCACGGCGGTCGTCACGGCGGTCGTCACGGCGATCGTCGCGCCAGTCACGGCGATGATCCGGGCCATAGCCGCGGTCATGGCCGCGGCGATCGTGGTCGCGATCCCAATCCCCGGCGAATGCAGCCGGTGCGAAGGCATCCAGCGCCAGGATGGAGGAAAGCACAACGGTAACGATGCGTTTGCGATGCATGACAGTTCCTGTTCACGGTGTCGTAATTTCATTAATGAGGCTGGACGCCTTAATGCATTCTTGCCGGAATCGATTACGAAAAAGCCTATTCAGGCCGGACGCAAGATGCCGTTTAGCTGCAGGCGTGCCGCCGCGGGCCAGGCCACTTGCCCGTATAATCGACGCAATCCCTTTTCCGCCGCCCCCGGCCTCGGCCGGCGGGCTGCCTGCGTCCCCCGGAGCACCTATGTCGCAATACATTTACACCATGAACCGCGTCAGCAAGGTGGTCCCGCCCAAGCGGCAGATCATCAAGGACATCTCCCTGAGCTTCTTCCCAGGCGCCAAGATCGGCCTGCTGGGCCTGAACGGCGCGGGCAAGTCCACGGTGCTGAAGATCATGGCCGGCGTGGACACCGACTTCGAGGGCGAAGCCCGCCCGCAGGCTGGCATCAAGGTCGGCTACCTGGCGCAGGAACCGCAGCTCAACCCCGAACACACCGTGCGCGAAGCAGTGGAAGAAGGCGTGGGCGACGTGCTGCAAGCCCAGGCCGCGCTGGATGCGGTGTATCTGGCATATGCCGAAGAAGGCGCCGATTTCGACGCGCTGGCCAAGGAACAGGAACGCCTGGAAGCGATCCTGGCTGCCGGCGACGCGCATACGCTGGAAAACCAGCTGGATGTTGCCGCCGATGCGCTGCGCCTGCCGCCGTGGGAGGCGATTGTCGGCAAGCTGTCCGGTGGCGAAAAGCGTCGCGTGGCGCTATGCCGCCTGCTGCTGCAGAAGCCGGACATGCTGCTGCTCGACGAACCCACCAACCACCTGGACGCCGAGTCGGTGGAATGGCTGGAGCAGTTCCTGGCGCGTTACACCGGCACCGTGGTGGCGGTGACGCATGATCGCTATTTCCTCGACAACGCTGCCGAATGGATCCTGGAACTGGACCGCGGCCGCGGCATTCCGTGGAAGGGCAACTACACCGACTGGCTGACCCAGAAGGACGAGCGCCTCAAACAGGAAGACAACCAGGAAAAGTCGCGCCAGAAGGCGATCCAGAAGGAACTGGAATGGTCGCGCCAGAACGCCAAGGGCGGCCGCACCAAAGGCAAGGCACGTCTGGCCCGCCTGGAAGAGCTGCAGTCGGTCGATTACCAGAAGCGCAACGAAACCAACGAAATTTTCATCCCGCCGGGCGAACGCCTGGGCAACGCGGTGATGGAGTTCAAGAATGTCTCCAAGAAGTTCGGCGACCGCTTGTTGATCGACAACCTGTCGATGATCGTGCCGCCAGGCGCCATCGTCGGCATCATCGGCCCCAACGGTGCCGGTAAGTCGACCCTGTTCAAGATGATCACCGGCCAGGAAAAGCCGGACTCCGGCGAGATCGTGGTCGGCCCCACCGTGCAGCTGTCCTATGTGGACCAGAGCCGCGACGCGCTGGAAGGCAACCACAACGTCTTCCAGGAAATCGCTGGCGGCCTGGACATCCTCAACATCAACGGCATCGAGATCCAGTCGCGCGCCTACATCGGCCGCTTCAACTTCAAGGGCCAGGACCAGCAGAAGATGGTTGGTTCGTTGTCCGGTGGTGAGCGCGGTCGTCTGCACATGGCCAAGACGCTGCTACAGGGCGGCAACGTGCTGCTGCTCGACGAACCGTCCAACGACCTGGACATCGAAACACTGCGTGCGCTGGAAGATGCGTTGCTGGAATTCCCCGGCAATACCTTCGTGATTTCGCATGACCGCTGGTTCCTGGACCGTATTGCCACGCACATCCTGGCGTTCGAAGGCGACTCGCACGTGGAGTTCTTCCAGGGCAACTACCGCGAGTACGAAGAAGACAAGCGCCGCCGCATGGGCGACGACGCCGGCCCGAAGCGCCTGCGCTTCAAGGCACTGAAGTAACGAGTCGTAGCTCCAAAAAAGGCGCCGGAAGGCGCCTTTTTTATATGCGCACCGACCATCTCAACTCCTCCTTGCTCGCCCATCGTCGCGGGACCTTGCGCGGCATCCCTGCCCACCCGTCGACGGAATGCTCACCTGCCCTGCACTAACGTGCCGGCGTCATCGATCTGAGGTATGCATATGCCTGTCAGCTATTCGATCAGCCTGCCCGATCCAAAGCTCGCTCGTGGTAGCGCGCCCTCGGTGAGCTTTACCGCCAATGGCGCCGACGCATTCGCCGAGCAGTTGCAGTCTGCGCTGCGCGACCCGGCCTGGTTCGACCGTTGGCGCCAGCTGCAGCCCGACCCGGACGAGGTGGATCCCAGCCTGGGCATCACAGACCCGGCAGCGACGGTGACTGGCAGGCAGCACGACCTGCGCATCGACCTGGTTGCCACTACCAGCATTCCCGGCGCTCTCTTCAAACAGCGTATGCAGGCGTTAGCCGGCGCGCACTGGGAAATGCGCGACGTCCGCTAAGCCGAAGATTCTGAAACCCTTGCATCCCGGCGCGCGCGATTGACGCCTTTGAGCAGCAGCCACAGGCACAACGTCGTTCCGCCAACCAGCACCGGCAGCAGGATGCCCGGGTTGATCGTTGCAGCAAATTCCGGCGCCAACTGCTGGGCAAATGCGGCGATGAGATAGCTGATACCGGCCAACAGCATCAGCACACCCACCGTGCGCGGCAGGTAGGTGGAGCGATAGATCACACTGTCGCTGACCAGGCAGGCGGCGCCAGAAAAGATCGGCGCTATTGAACGCGATGCCGTGGCCCAGCAATGCCATTGATGCCAGCGCGAACCCATGCTCCGGTGATGCACCCGTCGCACTGGAGGCCAGCGGCAACACCCTCAGTTGGAACACCTTGCTGATTGCTTCGACTGACAGCGATGCGATGTTCAACAGCACAAACAACAACGCCAGACCACGACCCGCTGGCCGTAGCAACAGATAGTCGATTCATCACTGCACGACTGCACGCAATGGCACCACTAGATTGGCGCCAAGCCACATCTTCCAAAGCGCGGCGTGCGCCACGATTGACCGCAGCGTCGCCTGGTCATCGCCTGCAACGATCAACGCATTGGATACATAGCCTTCGGCCCAGCCTGCAAGCACGATGACTGCCAGATAGAGAGCACCAGCAAGACGTGCATAGAATTGCGGACGCGCGTGGATGTCATGCGCCATGGAGAGCCTTGTCTTGCTGAGGAACCGACCCACCCGGGTGCAGCAGCGTGTAGTCGCGACCGATGCCGCCATGTCACGCAAATATCAGCCGCCGTGCTCATCCCACGTCGCGCCCACAACCGCCCACGCTCATCCCCGCAAGGCCGCAGCATGATGCGCAATGTGCTCGCCCATAAAGCTTGAGATGAAGTAATAGCTGTGGTCGTAACCGGGTTGCAGCCGCACCGTCACCGGATAGCCGGCTGCCTTGGCCGCATCTTCGAACAACACTGTTTTCAGCTGGTTTTGAAGAAACTCGTCCGCGTCTCCCTGATCGATCAACAAGGGTAAGCGTTCCTGAGCATCAGCGATCAAGGCCGTAGCATCGTACGCGTTCCACGTGGCGCGATCGTCGCCCAGATACTGGCTAAACGCCTTCTCGCCCCATGGCACCTGGCTGGGCGCCACGATCGGCGAAAACGCCGACACGCTGCGATAGCGTCCCGGGTTTTTCAATGCGATGGTCAAGGCGCCATGCCCGCCCATCGAGTGGCCGCTGATCGCACGCACGCCAGTGGTGGCGAAGTGTGCTTCGATCAACGCCGGTAACTCGTTCACCACGTAGTCGTACATGCGGTAATGCGCAGCCCACGGCGCTTGTGTGGCATCGAGGTAGAAACCCGCGCCCTTGCCGATATCGTAGCCGTCCGCATCCGCTATATCGTCGCCACGCGGGCTGGTGTCGGGGGCCACCAGGATCACGCCATGCTCAGCGGCGTAGCGCTGCGCCCCTGCCTTGCTGATGAAGTTCTGCTCGGTGCAGGTCAGACCGCTCAGCCAGTACAGCACCGGCAGCGGGCCATCGGCGGCCTGCGGCGGCAGGTATACGCCCACGTGCATGCGGCAGTCCAAGGTCTGCGACTGATGCCGGTAGACATCCTGCCAACCGCCAAAACAGGCACGATGTTCGATACGTTCCATGAAGATTCCTTACGAAGAGAAAACCCCGCAGCCGGATCGCCGGCTGCAGGGTTGGACCATCAATGCAACAGACCCTTGTTGCGCGCGACATGCGCAGACAGGGCATCCATCAACGCCGGCGACAGGCAGTCGTATGGCGGCAACCCGAGTTCGGTCAGGCACGCGCACCCCATCCATCTGCTCCGGCGGCGTGCCGGTTTCGATCATGGACGACACGAACGCAGCAAAACCGGGCGCCGACCAGCCCTGTTGCTTCGACAACTCGGTGGACACGAAATCCAGGCCGTAGAACGCGTGGTCGTTGTTCTCGATCCGGCCATACAGATGCACGCCGCACCCGGTGCACGCGTGGCATTGGATCGTCGCGCTTTCATCGACGAGCGTCAGCTTCTCTTCGTGCGCCGTCACCTTGACCGTGTCGCGCGAGACCACCGCCACCACGGAGAACTTCGCGCCGTCGGGCTTCCAGCACTTGCTGCAACCACAGGCATGGTTGGGCGCGGTCTGCGCAGACACGTCGACGATCACCTTGTCACTGGCGCAGTGGCATTCAAGGGTGCCGCCTTGAAAACCTTCCGCGCCGCTTCGCGCAACACCGCCATCTACCGAAGAATGAATCGACACATGCGTCATGACGCCCCTCCCGGAGTCTTGTGTACTACGTGCGCGGAAGCGGCCACGCGCCGCTCCTGGCCGTACGGTCAGAAATGAATCACGGTCCGGATCGACTTGCCTTCATGCATCAGGTGGAAGGCTTCGTTGATCTCTTCCAGCGGCATGGTGTGGGTGATGAACGGATCCAGATCGATCTCGCCCTTCATCGATTGCTCCACCATGCCAGGCAATTGGGTCCGCCCCTTGACGCCGCCAAAGGCCGAGCCGCGCCACACGCGCCCGGTGACCAGCTGGAACGGGCGCGTGCTGATTTCCTGGCCGGCACCGGCCACCCCGATGATGACGCTCTCGCCCCAGCCCTTGTGGCAACACTCCAGCGCCGAACGCATGACATTGACGTTGCCGATGCACTCGAAGCTGAAGTCCACGCCGCCATCGGTCAACTCGACGATGACCTCCTGGATCGGCTTGTCGTAGTCCTTCGGGTTGATGCAGTCGGTGGCGCCCATGCTGCGTGCCAGATCGAACTTGCCCGGGTTGGTGTCGATTGCCAGGATGCGCCCGGCCTTGGCCTGCACCGCGCCCTGGATCACCGCCAGCCCAATGCCGCCCAGGCCGAACACCGCCACGCTTTCGCCCGGCTTGACCTTGGCGGTGTTGTGCACCGCACCGATGCCGGTGGTGACGCCGCAACCGAGCAGACAGACCTTTTCCAGCGGCGCCTCCGGGTTGACCACGGCCAGCGAAATCTCCGGCACCACGGTGTATTCGCTGAAGGTGCTGCAGCCCATGTAGTGATAGATCGGCTCGCCGTTATACGAGAAGCGCGTGGTGCCATCGGGCATCAAGCCCTTGCCCTGGGTGGCGCGCACGGCCTGGCACAGGTTGGTCTTGCCGGACAGACAGAATTTGCACTTGCGGCATTCGGCGGTGTACAGCGGGATCACGTGATCGCCCACCTTGACGCTGGTCACGCCTTCGCCGACCTGTTCGACGATGCCGCCGCCTTCATGCCCAAGCACCGACGGGAAGATGCCTTCCGGGTCGTCGCCGGACAGCGTGAACGCATCGGTGTGGCACACGCCGGTGTGCGTGATGCGCACCAGCACTTCGCCAGCCTTTGGCGGTGCGACGTCGATTTCGACCATTTCCAGCGGCTTGCCGGGTCCGAATGCAACTGCTGCACGGGATTTCATGGGATGACGCTCCTGACGATGCGGTTCGAGAACGGGCACGGCAAGCACCGGCCAGGTGGGAGATTTATTTGAGGTAGGACCGGACCAGGCCGAGCAGATCCTGCACCCGCTCGGCGCGTTGCGCATCAGATGCGGCGGCGTGTCCGAAATCTTCGCGGATATGCGCTTGGAGCACCTGCGACATCAGCCCATTCACGGCACCCCGGATCGCGGCGATCTGCTGCAAGACAGGCGCACAGTCCGCACCCGCCTGCAGCGCCCGCTCGAGCGCGTCGCATTGCCCGCGCAATCGGCGCACGCGTGCTAGGGCTCGCTTTTTCTCATGCGGCGAATGCGGCATGGCGGCTCCGGCAAAATACTGGGGGGCAGTATATGGTTTGCTTCAAGAAAAGCGATGGCCGGCCGCTTGCCGGCCGTGATCGTGGCGAGCGCGATCACCGCCATTGGTTGGTGGACGGCGCTGCAGTCACTGCGCGCTGACGGAACAGGCACACAGAGGCCACCTGTTAGCCGCAGCGCAGCACGTCCATTGCGCAGACATGCCCGACGAGCCGCGTACTGCATACGCGCGCGAGACGGACCCAATCCATGTCTGCGAGCAGTTACCGCCGCAACCTGACCCTGCCGACTGTCCGCACCGTTGCTGGCCGCTGACGTGGGGTATCCGCATCAGCGCGGCGGTGGCGGTGGCTGTGACGGTGCAAATCCTGCGACACCCAGGCATTCCGCCAGCATGTCCGGCGGCAGCTCCAGCAATGGCGCTGCGATGCCTTCCGCGTTAGCGCATGCCTGCAGCGCTGCGTCGAATTCGGAATCGTAAGGCGGTGGACCCGGCGGTCCGTCTGCCGCATCAGGTTCGCCAAATACATGCCTGTCGGCACGCGCACCCGGCGACTCGGCACCGTCAGCACGCGGCGGTGGCGGTGACAGCGCTACGCCCCTGCGTACCAGGCAGCCGTCGAAGCTTGCCTGATCCACTCGCTCCGACGCGGCGTGGTGCGCGACGTCGGCAGGTGGCGGAGCTGGGACCAAGCCTTGTTCCCGCACGCAAGCCTCTAATGCATCGATTGTTCTTGCACTCGGCGGCGGCGGTCGTACTGGCGCCCAATGCGCGTGGGGCGGTGGCGCATCCTGCGCAGTACGATAGAAATTCGCACAACCTCCCAAGCTGAGCGCTGCGAGTAGTGCGGCGCTGACAGCGACGCGTGGTTGGGTATGGACCATCGTGAATCTCCCTGGCTGGATGACGCATCTGCGCACCGCATGCAGATGGCGAACGCGGGCTATGCCGCATTTTCCAGGGGAGATTTGCAGCTTGCTTTGCTGCGGATTTGCCGCCACGCGCCGCATGCCGGCGTGTCTTGGCGCTTGCCGGCATCCGCAGCGCATGTAACACCATCTTCGGCCTGCGCCACGGAATATGCAGCAGATCCGCCAGTGGCAACGCGAACGCTGACGCCGTCAGTTTTCGGCAGCTGCCCGCGCCACGATGGCCACCGGATCCACAGCATGTCCCGGCAGCGACGCCAGCACCGCATTGCGAAAGCGCGCGGCGAATGCGGCATCGTTGGCCTGGTAGAACGCACGTGCGTTGGCCGACAACTGATCCAGCTGCGCCTGCGGCAATGCCAGGGCGCTTTCCACGGCCTGCGCGATGCCTGCCGCGTCCACGTAGTAATACGATGCAAGATGGCGCTGACGCACCTCCGCCACGGGAATCAGCACACCGTGTTCGGGCTTGATCAGTTCGTTCATCGGCTCGCCGTCGGTGGCCAGCGTCACCGCACCCACGCTCAGCGCTTCCATCAGGTAATGGCCGAAGCCTTCGGCCTCCGAGGGGCATAGATGGAACAGATGCGCGTTCTGCATGCGGCGCAGTTCGGCATCGTCTAGGTATCCAACGCGGTGGTCGATATTCGGCGCCACCACCGGCTTGCCGGCGGTGCGCGGGTTCTGCACCACCGTCAGCAACGGCCACTCAGGATGTCGCTGCCAGGTCTCCAGCAACACACGCGTGCCCTTGGCGGTACTGCGCCCGGCCAAGTGAAAGAAGGCGCGCTGACGGAATACGCGCGCGTCGTACCGGTCAGGGCTGGTGAAACCGATGAAGCGGGTGGCGCACCCGAGGCTGCGGAAGATCCGCTCGGCATGGTGAGTCTTGCACAGCACCGCATCGAAGCGCGGCAGCAGCGGCAGCCACTTGGGCAGCAACCATTCCGGGTTGGGCACCAGCAGGTTGATCTGCCCCAGCAACAGGCAGCGCCTGTAGACGCGCTCGGAAAAGATCTGTAGCGGCACCTGCCCGAAGAGCACGCGGCTGGCCCACAGGCGCACCTCGCGGCCGGTGTCGTGCAGGCGCTGGCTGGTGAATCCCACTTCCTGCACCGGCACGCCGCCGGCACGCAGTGTTTCGGCCATCAGCACCATGTCGCGGGTCAGGCCCACGCCGTTGTCGCGACTGATCACCCGCATCATCGGAAATGCCTTGTCATGCGCGCACGCACCAGTAGAGCGGCATCGTGTCGATGCCGTAGTTTCCTGCACGATGTCCCGTTCTATCATGGTACGTTACACGTGTGCCAATGGTTGACAAATTCGGTCATTATGATGCGTGCTCCCAGACTTGCAATTGCGAGCACCATCTATCCGGCAGCCACCACCTTGCGCGGGCCAACCTCCGCGCCACAGACGATGACCTCCATGGACCTGCAACCACCCTGCGTTCTCGTGGTCGACGACGACCCTGATCTGCGCAAGCTGATCGGCGAATTTCTGAGCGCGCACGGCTACCAGGTGGACATGGCCGAAAACGTGGCGGAGATGCGCTCTGTCATGGCACAGCGCCGCCCGGACCTCATCGTACTCGACGTGATGATGCCGGGAGAAGATGGGCTGAGTGCAGCGCGCACCCTGGCCAGCGAGCGCGGTTCACCTGCGGTCATCATGCTCAGCGCGCTGGGCAACGACACCGACCGCATCATCGGCCTGGAAGTCGGCGCCGACGATTACCTTGCCAAGCCCTGCAACCCGCACGAATTGCTCGCCCGTGTGCGCGCCCTGCTGCGGCGCAGCCAGTCCAGCAACGAGCAGTCCGATCAGCGCGGCAATGTCTACGAATTCGCCGGCTGGCGGCTGGACGTGGTGCGCCGCGACCTGCGCGACCCCACCGGCATCTTCATCAATCTCTCCGACGGCGAGTTCGCGCTGCTGCGCACCTTTGTCGAACACCCACAGCGCGTGCTCAGCCGCGACCAGCTGCTGGAGTGCGCCCGCGGCCGCGATACCGACGTCTACGACCGCGCCATCGACAGCCAGATCAGCCGCCTGCGCCGCAAGATCAACGAGCGCGTCCATACCGAATTGATTCGCACCGTACGCAACGAGGGCTACATGCTGCTGCCGAGCGTCTCGCGCCTGTGAGCAAACCGGCACGGCGCGGGCTGTCGATCTTTGCGCGGACCTTTGTGTTGTTGGCGGTAGCCCTGCTCACCGCCCAGGCGGTGGGCATCGCCCTGCTGGTGATGCACACCCCCGTGTATGAGCCGCCCGTGCATCCACCGGAAGTGGTGGCGCTGCTATCGACCCGCATGCCGGCCGGCACCCGGACCCTGAAAGTGCATGACTCGGCGCAGGCGCCCATGCCGCCGATAGGCCAGGTGCGCGACCCGTTCGCCGAAATGCTGCTTGCCCACTGGCTGGATGTGCCCGCAGCTCAGGTGCGGTTCTATCGCCACGCCAACGATCGCGAAGCGCCGCAGCCGGTCATGCTCCCGCCGCAGCGGTGGTCCACCCAGGAGCGCGCTGTCGATGCCGAGGGCGTGGCTGACGAACGTGCTGGTGCGCAAGGTCTGCCGCCCTTTCCGCACAACTGGCCGCGCGACGGCCAGCCAGGTGCGCTGTCCGGCACTGGGCCAGGTCCGGATGAAATGCACGGCGCCTGGGAAAGCGAACGGCTGACCCCCGGCGTCCCGTTACTGGATGGCTTCACCGCTGCCCTGCAACAACCCGACGGCCGCTGGCGCACCGTGGAATCGCCGCGTCGCCGCCTCTCTGGCGAGTTCAAGACCCATGTGGTACTGCTGTTCCTGGCCGGTCTGCTGGCCAACGTCCCACTGGCCTGGTGGTTTTCGCGGGCGCTGTCGGCACCGATCAAGCGCTTTGCCGAAGCCGCCGACCGCCTGGGCCGCAACCCCGATGCCGCCGCGCTGCAACGCACTGGCCCGCCGGAAATCGTACGCGCAGCCGATTCGTTCAATGCGATGCAGGCGCGCCTGAACCGCCTGATCAATGAACGCACGCACATGGTCGCGGCGATCGCGCACGACCTGCGCACGCCGCTGGCGCGGCTGTCGTTCCGCCTGGATGGCCTGCAACCACCGCTGCGCGACAAGGCACTGGCCGATATCGACGAAATGAAGGCGATGATTTCCGCAGCGCTGCATTTCATCCACAACGACAGCCACCGCACTCCCCGCTCTCCACTGGATTTCCGCCTCCTCGTGGAGAGTGTGGTGGACGATGCCAGGGACACCGGCGCCGACGTCAGCCTGCACGCCGGCCAGGCCATCACCCTCGACGGCGATCCGCTATCGCTGCGGCGCATGGTGATGAACCTGGTGGAGAACGCCTTGAAGTACGGCAAGCGCGCGCGTCTGCACCTGCGGCGCGAAGCCACCGAGTGCGTGCTGTGGATCGACGACGATGGCCCTGGCATCGATCCCAACCAGCAAGAAAAGCTGTTTCTGCCGTTCTTCCGCGGCGAAAACTCGCGCAACCGCGATACCGGCGGCATCGGCCTGGGCCTATCAGTGGCGCACAGCACGGTGCTCGCGCACGGCGGCGAAATCAAGCTGAACAACCGTCCCGAAAGCGGCCTGCGGGTGTGCGTGACACTGCCTTGCCAGGCCAGCACATAAATTTGCACGCAAGACACACGAGGCTGATCCGACTAGCGCCGTTGCCGACTGCCGTGTTCTGCCGCGCTTTCCCGCTGCAACGCGGCCTTCATCCTGGCCAGTCCATCGGAATTGGGCCAGCCCGCGAACGTCTCGAGGATGGTGCTGCCACGCACCAGATAGAACGTCGGCGTACCGGTGCTGTGCAGGAAAGCCCAGTCGCTGCGCTGATACATTAGGTGCATCGGCAGCATGGGCTGGCGGCGATTCCATTGCGCGATGCCGTCGATGGGCGGCCTGGCGCCCGGTGCGACCAGCAGCACGAGCCGCTCGCGCAGCCAGCGGTCGTCCTCGCTGCTCACGATCGCGTTGAGCGCGTTCGCCGAGAAATGGCAATCCGGATGGACCACCGCGAGTATGGCCAGACGGTCATCGTGTAGCGCGAACACACGCACCACAGCATGGGTCGGCGAGACGATATCTATCACGCGTCGCGACGATCCCAACGGTCGCTCGAATGCAAGCGTGGGCAGCGGTGCGAGAGGCCGCGTCGGCAACGCTGCCAGGATCCGGTTCGCCGCGTCGAACCGGCTGATCGAGGCCAACGCATCGGCATAGGAAATGATGTGCCAGCGGGTTACCCGCCCCTGTCGCTGCAGGCGCGCATAGAGACATCCCAGTTTGTGCACATACCGGGGGTCGAACGAATAGCCCTCGGCGAGCACCGTCGCCCGGAACAGATCGTCCTCGTCAAACGGCAACTTGGCGGCAGCGCAGGGATCGGCGGTGCCGACCATGCGTTCGTACAGAGAAACGACCGCCTCTGCGCGCTGGGCGCCAGACGAGACTTGAGCACTTTCGCTCAGGTCGGCCAGTGCATCGTAGAGCGAACCGTCGCGTGTTTGCGCGCAAACCATCGGCGCTGCCAAGGCGAGCAAGGCAGCGCCGATGAAACGAGCCACTGGGTGCAGCAATGGCATCAGCAGCCGCTCATGCAAATCTTACCTACGCTTTCCTCGCAAGTATGCCCGCCTATGCATGCGTAATCTTCATGATCTCCGTCTTGGCGCCTGTCAGGCGTGAAGGCTGACGCTGGATAGGCCCGACTCACGGCCCTGTCTTCTTCGGAATCGACGCGAATCTTGCGCATGCTGGAAACCTTGCTTTCCAACCCAAACAGCGACAGTAGCCGATACGCCTGACTAGCCGAAAGCTCTGCTTCTATATCGCTGTATCTAAACGATGTCACACCGGAGGCGTTGAAACGCAAGGATTCGACAAACCTTTTCCTTGCAGCGGGGGAAAGCAAATTAATCGGACTGGAGGCATCGGCTTTGACCAGGTACTGCGCGAGACCTTCGGCAGAATGAATCTGAGCCGTCCTCAACCGCAACGCTTTTTGTGCATCCTGATTGGTAGCCAACTCTGCAGCAACTTGCTCAGCGGCCGTGTTAATCGACACTTCTTCAGCTCGCCCGGATGCATTAACCGACAAACCGGACACCAGGCAGAAAACAGCAACGCAATGCGTCATTCCAAGCTTCATGATTGATCCTTTTCGTGAGAAGTGTTACTCCATGAAACAACAACAAAATACTTGCGTTATTACTGGAACTTTTTCGACGCAAGCCAAAGTGGAGGCTGCAGCAACGCTGTAATCAAAAAAATCTTGTTTACTGCCACACTCAGATCATCCTAGTCGATGGATGATCGCCACCTCCTCGCTCCTGCCTACCATTGCGTTTTTTTACATCGATACCGACTCAACGTCAACACATGCTCGGCGCGACGCAAAGCAGAAAAAAGAGAAGGGCAACACAGACTCAGAACTCCCCCATCGCTCCCCCTGTCGACCACCATCCATCACTGAGAATTGACATCCATCGTTGGCAATCTTACCGAATCCTCCCATCGCGGCGCTCGGAAAGAGCCTCCAAGGAGATCGCAATGAAACCGGAATCGAAAAGGCTGGCAGCATTGCTGGCAGCGGTGACCTGGGTGTCGGCAGGATTTCTTGATTGCGCGATGGCACGTCCGACCGACGCAGCACCAGCGGCAGCAGCAAAGCACGTCGATGCACAAGACGCTTCGCGGTTGCCAACGGCTCCCATTCGTTCCACCGAGCAACTTGATCGTTACCTGGCGAACGCGGATGCATCCAGCCCGCTTGCGTTGCTTTCGCCGGCTTCGCGGAAGCGCTTCATTCAATCGCTGCGTTTCAACGCAAACGGCGTGACGACGTTCACTTACAACGATATCGAAGCGGAACTTTCAGCCAGCCAGGCCTGCCGTCTGCTGACCCTGTTCGGCATCCAACACACTCTCGCCTCGATGCGCAAGATCCGCATCGAAACCCAGGAAGACGAAAAGGCGATGCAGTCCTGTGCGGCGACCCGCCTTCAACCGCCCACCGCCAACAGACCCCAGCACTGACATCCGGTGACGCTGGCACTCGCATCGCCCGCCACGGCATCTGGTTCGGCGAGGAGCACACCTCAGTACGCGAACTCGCCGAACACCCGGTCGATATCGCCCTGCCAGACGCCGTGATACAGCGCCAACTTGCGCTCGGCGGCGGTCTCGCCGCTATGCAGGATCTCTACCAACGGTTCGAGGAATCGCGATTCGTCCTGGACATCGCGATTCAGGCGCGCACGGCGACGCAAGCCGGCCAGGGCGATCTTCACCGCTTCGGTGGCGAGGTTCTGCACGCTGTCATTGCGGAACGGCAACTTCAGTGCATGGCGCGGCACCCCGTCGCGTAGCGCGTGGCGTTCGCTCCTGCTGAAATCTTTGACCAAATCCCAGGCCGCATCCAGCGCCGGGTCGTCGTACAGCAAACCGACCCAGAACGCGGACAGCGCGCACAGCCGCCCCCATGGCCTGGCGTCGGCGCCGCGCAGAAAATCGCGAAAGCTCTGCCCGCTGGCATCGATATAGGTGCCGTCGTGATAGGAAAAATACATCGGCACATCCAGCAGATAATCGAGATAGCGCTCGTAACCGAAGCCGTCCTCGAATACGAAATCGAGAATACCGGTGCGGTCGGCGTCGGTATCGATCCAGATGTGCGAGCGGTAGCTGAGGTAGCCGTTAGGCTTTCCCTCGGTGAATGGCGAATCGGCAAACAGTGCAGTGGCAATCGGCTGCAACGCGAGCGAGACACGAAATTTCTTGACCATGTCCGCTTCGCTGGCATAGTCCAGGTTGACCTGGACGGTGCAGGTGCGGGTCATCATGTCCAGGCCGAGCGCGCCGACCTTAGTTCTACTGTGTTACTAAATCCGAATCCGTTGGTACGGTGAGACCCCGCAACACGGGCAGTGTGGGAGGCTTCTGGCGATCAGCCTAGCCAGTCCGAAGGCCAGCGTGGCAATCGAGTTGGGATGGTGACGTTGCATTGGGGCCAGACCGGCGCGGGCGGACGCTTTTGGATACTGCAGGCATCTTGAATGCGACGGAGTTTTTTTTACTGCGCAGGCGCTCGCGCATCAAGAACCCGTATGCGGCGATGCACAGACTGGCGTGATGGTGAAAACCACGCCAGTTGCGCCCTTCATAGTGATGCAGGCCCAACTCCGA